>JAYTEU010000274.1:0-4572 GCA_043734985.1 Chthonomonadaceae bacterium | reverse complement strand
GTAGGCGACGCGGAGGCAAACCGCCTGCTCCGCCGCCCCTACCGCCAGCCCTGGGTCCACCCGGATGCGAAACGGGTGTAGACGGCCCAATCTGTGACGGCCGCACAGACATGAACGTCGCCGCCGTCGAAAACGTATCGCCGTTTCATTGTGCATGGGGCGCGGTCATCGCAAGAACTCGCGGATTTGCAACTGTGTAATCCTAATCATTGAGGTGTAACGATGAGCGATACTTTGGATCAGATTGAAGGCAAAAGTGAGGTCGCCGAGGAAGTGCTCCTGGATCAAATCCGCCAGGAGATCGACTTTCGCTACGGGCAAATGGCGCAGGATAGAAGAGAGATTGAGCGTCTCAAGGCAGAATCGGAGCTGCATAATGTCGAAACGCGGTGCATCCTCTCTGCATTGGGTGCAGGTGCCTGAACCATAGTTGAAGGACGAAATTGAATTTGCCAAGCAAATGCTCAATTTGATACGCAAGTCCCAACAGCATGAAGAGGACATAAAGGCACTCCGACGGGAGTTGAAAGTGGCTCGGCGATTGATTCGACCGCGGCCACCGGGGTATTTAACGAAGGCGAGCCCTTGGCAATAACAATCAACAACACAGGTGTGGAAGTGGCAAGTGAGTTCATAACCTTCGCCGAATTCGAACGATTAGTTGTTCGACATCTTGAAGAAGTATTAGGAACGCAGGGTATTGAAGAACTTGCCCTCGGATTAAAACAAGATAATTGGCCGGATGACTCCTTGGAGGACTTCATTAGGCGCGTGGGGGTTTTGTGCTGCTTCTCATGGAATAGGACTCTTAGGCTTCCGGCGTTAGGTACACTTCGATCAAGAAGGGAACCTAGTGACACGCAACCGCAGACACTTCTCAGGCACTGAAAAGGTGGCCATTCTCCGCCGCCATCTCATCGACGCCGTGCCGATCTCGGAGCTAGGTTCGGAGTCCTTCCACCGAGGCTCGACCGCACACAATATGTGTAACGGCGAACTTAGCTGGAGGATATGGGTTGCACAACCTGCTTGCAATCCTCCCGTAAAAAAGCTACAATGGGCGAAGATGAAAATTGAAGTGGAAGCGGCGGAGCCCGTGCGCGATCGCCATGCGCGGCTCGAAGCGAGTATGCGCGCCGCCGTGGAGGAATGGGATGCCGGGGCCGAGGTCCGCTGCGCTCTCCGGCCGGACGGCAAGATGGATTTCACGGTCATCTCGCGCCGGTTCGAAGGCAGCGGCGACCGCGAACGTGAGGCCGATTTCTGGCCGGCGCTCGACCCCCTGCCTCGATCGGAAATGGTGTACCTGACCTTCTGCCTGCTGCTGACGCCGGAAGAGGCGGAGCGCAGTTTCGGCGACGCGGCGGCCGTGCCGGCTACCGTGGAGGATTGGGATGAGTAGGCTGACTACAAGAGGAGAACGCGAGAAGTCATGATTTGCACAAAGACCGGGGCGAAGTTTCTTGCGGTACTGGCGCTTCCGGCGCTCGGGCTGATCGCCCTGACCGGATGCGATAACACGCAGGGCACCACGCCGCAGACCAATATCGCGGAGGTAACCCATCGCCCAGTGGACGATAACCAGAACAACGGTTCCGGCGCAGGCACGGTGGAAAAACCGGCCAGCAGCGGCGGCGGTAGCTGGACCGACCCGAACCCCAGCCACGGCGGCGCCCGCAACCCGAACGGAACCGGCAGGACGTTATCCGGTCGCAACGGGAGCAACTAGACGCGGGCTTTTCTCCACAGATTTCACAGATGAATGGGAGCCATTCGACCGTAGGGTCTCAGTAAGACCCTTAAGGAGAAGTAGCCGGTGCAAGAGTATTCTCTCATACCGGCTGGTTCCCATTGACTGCATCCCTAATCTGTGAAATCTGTGTAATCTGTGGAGAGAGTCTCCTACACAGCCGGTTCCTCCTCCGGCTCCTGCTCGATGTCGTCGGCGGAGATGAGGCGCTCGATGGTGGATACCTTGTCGCCGTCGCCGAGGTTAATCAGCTTGACGCCCTGCGTGCTGCGGCTTGTCGTTTCTCGGATCATCTTGATGTCCATTCGGATGGTGACCCCGGACTCGGTCAACACCATCAGCTTGTCCTCCGGCTCGACTACCGCCGCGTCGACGATCGGCCCGGTCTTATTGGTGACATCCATGGTCTTGACGCCGCGACCGCCACGATGATGGGCCGGGTACTTTGAGAGATCCGTCCGCTTACCGTAGCCGTTCGTACTGCAGACCAGCAGTTGACTTGTGGGGCTCACCACGTCCATCGAAACTACCCTATCCAGCAGCTCCTTGGTCTTGGGATCGCGCATCTCGATGCCCCGAACACCGCCCGCCGTCCGGCCTCTTGTGGGTACGTCCTTTTCCGAACAGCGCACCGACATCCCCTTTTGGGTAACCAGGATGATCTCGTGCTCGCCGTCCGTGTGCTTCACCCAGTTTAGGTTGTCACCCTCTTCAATGTCGAAGCAGGCGAGTCCGTTCGCGCGGAGGTTGGCGAATTCGGCAAGGGCCGTGCGCTTCACCTCGCCGTACTCGGTCGCCAGCAGAAGGTAACCCTCCGCTTTCATATCCTTCATCGGCAGGATAGCGGTCACCTGATCGCCTGGTATGAGCTGGACGAAGTTGTTGATATGCTGCCCGCGCGCCTGTCGCGTGGTCTGCGGCACCTCGTAGGCCTTAAGGCGGTACACGCGGCCCCTATCCGTGAAGAAGAGGATATAGTGCGTGGTGGTAGCCACGAACAGGTGCGCGAGGGAGTCCTCCTCCTTCAGGTTCGCCGCCTGCACGCCGCGCCCGCCGCGCCGCTGAGTGCGGTACGTGTCCAGCGGCACCCGCTTGATATAGCCATCGCGCGAGATCGTTACCAGGGTCTTCTCTTCCGGCACCAGATCGTCTTCGGTGATCTGATCGGCTTCGGTGGGCAGAATGCGCGTCTTCCGGTCGTCGCCGTACTTGTCGCGCATATACCGCAGCTCGTCCTTGATCATTTTGATGACTCGGGCGGGCGTGACCAGGATGTCCTCCAGGCGGGCCATTTCGCGGAGCAGGTTCTTATACTCGTCCTCGATGCGCTGGCCTTCCAACTGCGCGATCTGGCGAAGCTGCATGTTCAGGATCGCTTCTGCCTGGAGCAGCGTCAGCCCGAAGCGTTCGACCATCTGCGTGCGGGCCACGGGGCCGCTGGGAGCCGCCCGGATCAGCGCAATGACTTCGTCCAGGAAGTTGAGCGCGATCTGGAGGCCCTCGACGATGTGCGCGCGGGACTTCGCGGCGAGCAGCTCGAAGCGCGTTCGGCGCAGGATAACCTCGCGGCGATGCGCCAGGTGCGCCTGGATCACCTGCGCCAGGTTCAGGAGCCGGGGCTGCCCGTTGACGAGCGCGAGCATAATGATGCCGAAGGTCTGCCGAAGCGCGGTATGCTTAAGCAGGAAGTTCACGATCCGCTTGGGAAGAACATCCCGGCGAAGCTCGATAACGACGCGCATCCCGTTCTTGTCGGTGAAGTCGTTAAGATCGGTAATGCCGTCGACCCGCTTGAGCCTCACAAGCTCGGCGATGTGCTTGATAAGGTTGGCCTTGTTGACCTGGTAAGGCAGCTCCGTGACGACGATGGCGCTCTTGCCGTTGTCCATCGGCTCGATCTGAAGCTGGGCCTGCATGATGACCTTGCCGCGCCCGGTGCGGTAGGCTTCGCGCGCGCCGTTGGTGCCCAGGATCAGGCCGGACGTCGGGAAGTCGGGGCCGGGAATGAACTTTGCCAGATCGTCCGGCGTGGCGTCCGGATGGTCCAGGGCGTAGAGGCTGGCCTCCACCACCTCGCGGAGGTTGTGCGGGGGCATGCTCGTGCTCATGCCGACGGCGATGCCCTCGCCTCCGTTGCAGAGGAAGTTCGGAAATTTGCCGGGCATTACGACCGGTTCGCGGTCCTGCTGATCGTAGTTAGGACGATAATCGACGGTATCTTTTTCGAGATCCTCCATCATCTCCATGGCGATCGGCGTCATGCGGCATTCGGTGTACCGCTGCGCCGCGGGCGGGTCGCCGTCGATGCTGCCGAAGTTGCCCTGCGGATCGATAAGAGGGTACCGAAGGCTGAAATCCTGCGCCATGCGGACGAGGGTCGCGTAGATCGAAAGATCGCCGTGCGGGTGATATTTACCCATGACCTCGCCGACGACGCGGGCGGACTTGACGCGCGAGGAGTTCGGTCCGACATTCAGTCCGCGCATTCCGTAGAGGATTCGGCGCTGCACCGGCTTAAATCCATCGCGAACATCCGGCAGCGCGCGGGATACCAGCGTTGATACTGCGTATCCAAGGTAAGACCGGCGGAGCTCCTGTTCGATATCGACTATGAACAGGCTGCCCTCGCCATTGGGGCTGATGTCTACGGCTTCGCCGTCCGTCTCGGCATCGATCTCGTCTTCAAGCTCATCTGAAGGGGTTTCGTCCGACAAATGTGTCTCCTGTCTCTCTTGGCCGGCACGCGCGGGGCTGCCCGCCGACGCCGCGGGACGCGTGGTTTTACCCCCGCGCCGCCTGTTCTCACCGTTGTTTTTATTCAT
>JAYTEU010000273.1:0-5479 GCA_043734985.1 Chthonomonadaceae bacterium | reverse complement strand
GCATCTCTATTATAGGCTTATGTTCCCGAAAAGTCAAGGGGTAACCTTCTTGATGCGATGCTACCGATGTTCCTACAATACCTCACTCTATAAGCATATACCGCAAACTAATCGCCGCCAGGTTTCGGTACGCAATCTGCCACCAGCACAGACAGCCAGTTGCCGGGTGAGTGTACTATATTAGTGCCAAAATTTTCTTTATCCAAAATTGAACAGGAAATTAGTACCTGTTCAATATGACGTGTTCGAGATTTATGGGAAACCGTTTGTCCAGAGGTAGAATAACGGCGACGCCTGTGGAAATGACAAATGGCTTTCGTTCGCGACCGCCAGCAGGCTTCAATTCAACAGGGAGCAAAAACAATGCAATATCGCCGTCTCGGCGCGTCCGGGCTTAAGGTTTCCGAGGTCTGTTTGGGAAGCTGGCTTACCTTCGGCAATGCGACCGAAGATCAAACCGCGCAGGCGTGTATCGCGCGGGCCTACGAGCTGGGCATCAACTTCTTCGATACGGCGAACGTCTATGCGCGGGGAGCGAGCGAGACCGTTGTCGGCAAGGCGCTGCAGCAGTTTCCACGCGATACCTATGTCGTCGCGACGAAGGTCTTTTTTCAGATGAGCGACAGCCCGATGCCGAACAACCGCGGCCTCTCGCGCAAGCACGTCATGGAGCAGTGCGAGGCAAGCCTGAAGCGGATGGGCCTCGACTATATCGACCTCTACCAGTGCCACCGGTACGATGCTGAGACCCCGCTGGAAGAGACCCTTCGGGCGCTGGACGATCTGGTGAGCCAGGGGAAGGTCCTTTACGTCGGATTCAGCCAGTGGGCCGCCGAGCAGATCGAGGACGCCGTCAAGTTCCAGACGGAGCATAACATGGACCGATTCGTCTCCAGCCAACCGCATTACAATATGCTTGGCCGCGAAGTCGAACAGGCGGTAATCCCCTTGTGCGAGCGCGAAGGCATCGGCCAGATCGTCTATTCGCCCCTGGCACAGGGCCTGCTCACCGGCAAGTACAAGCCCGGCCAGCCCATCCCCGCCGACAGCCGCGCGGCCGACCCGAAGCAGAACATGTTCCTGAACGAGGGCAAGCTCGACGAGGCGATCCTGGAGAAGGTGCAGAAGCTGGTCCCGATCGCCGAAGCAGCCGGGCTTACCATGCCCCAACTGGCCCTCGCCTGGTGCCTCCGCCAGGAGAATGTGTCAAGCGTGATCATCGGCGCCAGCCGCCCCGCGCAGGTGGACGACAACGCCGGAGCCTCGGGCGTTACGCTGAGCCCCGAAACCCTGCAAGCCATCGACGAAGCTCTCGCCTGACGACCACGCGGGCTTTATCCGCAGATTTACGCAGATGAGCGCAGATGAGGAAGAACACTCTCCACAGATTTCACAGATTTCACAGATTAAGATGAAGGAGATGTAGGACGGCGAATAGAGCACACGTTGCATGCAGTAGAGCGCATCGCATCCGCATCCGCATCAGCAACAAAAAATCTGTGTAATCTGTGTAATCTGTGGAGAAAGCGCATTTTCTTTTCATCTGCGTTCATCTGCGCCATCTGCGGATAGAGCACGGAAAGGACCAACCTGTTGAAGGGGATTATTATCGCGGGGGGGCTGGGGACGCGGCTGCGGCCGATCACTTACCAGCGGCCCAAACCGCTTGTTTCGCTTGCGAACCGGCCGTTCCTGGAGTACCAGGTGGCGCTGCTGAAGAAGCATGGCATCACCGAGATCGTTTTCGCCACCAACTACATGGCGGAGAAGATCGAAGGGCACTTCGGAGACGGGTCGCGCTTCGGCGTGAAGATGCACTATGCGATCGAGGAGACGCCGCTCGGCACGGGCGGCGCCATTCGCAACGCGGCGGACCTGTTTCCGGGCGAGGCCGTCGCCGTGTTCAATGGCGACATTCTCACCGACTTCGATCTGGGGGCTATCATCGCCTTCCATAAAGGGAAGCAGGCCGTCGCCACGATCACGCTCGCGGAGGTACCCGGCCCTTCGCCTTTCGGCGTGCTGATCCTTAATGGGGACGGCCGGGTGCTGGAGTGGCGCGAGCCGAGCGAGGAGACGAAGAAGGCGCTGGCCGCGAACCACGCTCTGCCGCCGACGGGCGTCGACCTGATCAACGCCGGATTCTACCTGCTGCAGCCGGAGTGCATCGCCCGAATCCCGCAGGGCGAGCGGTCGTCCGTCGAGCGGGATATCTACCCGAGCCTGCTGGCGGAACAGGGCGCGGTCTACGGCTTTGCGCCGGGCGGATTCTGGATGGACGTGGGCCGGGCGGAGCAGTTGATGACCGCCACGCAGGCCGTGCTCTCGGGCGTCGTGCAGACCGCGATCCCCTCCCTGGCGGTAGGTCAGGGCACGAAGATTGCGCCCACCGCCTCGATCGACGGCCAGTGCGCCATCGGCAGGAACTGCGTCATCGGCGACAACTCGCGCCTCGAAGGCACGATCCTGATGGACAACGTGAAGGTGGGAAACAACGTCCTGCTGCGCGGCGTGATCGTCGATGAAGGCGTGACCATCGAAGACGAGGTAGTGTTGGAAGGTCGCGGCAGCAGCGCCGTCTCGGTGATCGCCGCGCGAAGCGTTTTAGGCAAAGGCAGCCGCCTGCACCTGTAACGCCGGGACTTTATCCGCAGATGTCGCAGATGAACGCAGATGAAAAGAAAATGCGCTTTCTCCACAGATTTCACAGATTTCACAGATTTTTATTGCTGACGCGGATGCGATGCGCGCTCCTGCATGCAAAGATGTACTCTATTCGCCGTCTTACTTCTCCTGCATCTCAATCTGTGTAATCTGTGCGAAGTCCCGACTATGTGCGTAGTCCCGGTTACGTGCCGGGGTCGGGGGAGAGAGTATTCTTTCTCTATCTGCGTTCATCTGCGTAAATCTGCGGATAACGCCTTCACCGCTTGCCGCCGGTGAGGAACTGGAGGGCGGCGGAGATCAGGGCGGCGGTATCGGTGCGGTTGGGGGCGGCGGTGAAGATTCGGTCGGCGGCGCGCCGGGCGTCCGGGCGTCCGTAGCCCAGGCCAATAAGCGCTTCGATGACGTCTTCGTGCGCGGCGTTCTCCTCGGCGGACTGCTGGGTGGCCTGGGCGCGCTCGGTCTTCTGCTCGAAGGCGAAGGCCGCCATTCGGTCGCCGATCTCGGTACATATTCGCTGGGCCAGCTTTGGCCCCACGCCGGGCGCTTTCGTGATTACCTTGATATCGGCGGAGGAGATGGCGCGGGCCAGGTCGGCGACCGGGAACGAGGAGATCATCGCCAGTCCCACCTTGGCCCCCACGCCGGAGACGCTGATGAGGATCTTGAACGTCTGAAGCTCCTGCGGGTCCAGAAAGCCATAGAGCGACATGTCGAAATCGGGCTGCACGCGCGCCACCATGTGCGTCAGGAGCGTCGCCTTACCGCCCGTCTCCGGCAGGGCGCTGAGGGTGGTCACCGGAACGAACACCTGGTATCCGATGCCGCCTACATCCAGGATCACGCTGTTGGCCTCGGTCCGAAGAACCGCGCCCGTCAATTGTACGATCATACTTCCGGCTGCGCTCCCTTATCTGAAACCCATACTACTACTACAGTTCTCGCCAGAGGTTGGGAAACCCTGTCTGGAAAAACAAGCGTCTTGCGGACGCGTACGGCATTCGCGTCCGCAGGACGCTTGTCTTTTGCTGTCGGGGACTTTCAGTCCCCGGCAGCAATGGTGGGAAGCCCTCTTTCATGAGCGTATCTGCTCCTCCTGAAAAGCCCATTCCGTCAGGCAAACGCCCCTCGCATACCGCGGTCGCGCTGCTGTTCCTGCGGCTCGGGCTCACGGCTTTCGGCGGGCCGGCCGCGCATATCGCCATGATGCAGCAGGAGGTGGTGGAGCGCCGCGGCTGGATGCGCATCCAAATTCTTCCCTGCTCCCTGCAATAGCCGATCGGTTTTCCGCTCCAGCCACTCAGGTCGCCCTTGGACGACAAACCCAGCAGACACTGGCCCCCAGGTAGGATTATTCGCACCAATTCTCCTATGACACCGCCCGATTCCGGTGTCCGAGCATCAGGGCAAGATGCAATAGCAGCGTCAATAAGTTTGAAAAAAGTCTCTTCGTGCAAGACTTGCACATAAATGAATTCTCTGCCTGCGACCTCGACGGTACCAGGAATGTTGCGCATTTTCCGCCACCTTTGTGCCGACGAATATTCTTGCTGGTACTCTGTTCAAATCAAGCTGGACGGGCGTTATTCCGTCCGCCCCGAAGGGGCAGCCTCAACGGCAGCCCAGGGCAACGCCCTGGGTACTCCGTCAGACCGAACAGACCTAGCCCTGAAGGGGCGAACTTAATCCCACATGTACCGTTCGTCAAACGCTATGCTATTATCCGCAAGGAAGCGCCGGTATTCCTCCTGAAACGTTTCGACCCGATGATGCTCGCGCTGGCCGGCGATGTATTCTCTTTCCCTGGCAACGCTCGACATATCCACCGCGAATACTGCATATCCCGCTTGCCAGGCAAACGTTCCGAACTCCGGTCCCTGCGTTTTGATCCACTTGGAGGAGGTGGTCTTAATCTCTTCGACAGCCTTGCTGACTGCAACCGTACGGCCAAGTTCGAAGAGAAGGTGCATATGGTCTTCGACGGAATTCAGCAGCACGGCGTGGCAGCCGAAATTGTTCAGCACGGTTGCGATATACGCGTGGAGCGATCCGCGAATGTCGTCTGTAAGCACGCGGGCGCGATGTTTGGTGCTGAAAACGAGGTGGACGTTTAGGCGTGCGAGCGATTGCGGCATTGTTTGAATCGCCCTTTCAGGGCTGGGATGTATTTGGCGCTACATATTCCCAGGGCGTTGCCCTGGGCTGCCGTTAAGGCTGCCCCTTCGGGGCGAACGAATCATACAATAACGTGCGCTCATCCGCTCACATTATCACCCGCTCACTCCTCCCCGACGCGGCGGCATAGGTCCAGCTCGTGGCTTTCGGCGCCGACGATCAGGGCGGGGTTGGCGCGGGCCTCTTCGAGGAGGGCGGAGCTGATTTCCAGGTAGCGCGTGTCGGCGGTGCTGCGGATGCGGGCGAAGCGGACGCTCTCCGGGTTGGGACGGCCGCACGTGGCGGTGGCGGAGCGGACGCAGTCTTCGCCGGTCGGCAGGATCATGGGCAGTCGGCCGCGCAGCAGGCCGCCCTCGCCGCTGGTCCGCATATTGATCGTGGTCGTCTTGAAGTCGACCTTTTCGATTAGCTTGCGCGTGGTCAGGTCTGCCAGGCCGACCGCCGTGCCGTTTCCGTGGGAGGGCGCGGTCAGATCGAGCACGGCGATGATCTTGATATTGGGGCCGCCCCAGGTCTCTTCCGGGATCGAGGGCATGATCCCCCGGCCGATGACATGCGTGTCCATCCCGGCGCCGCTGATGTTCTTGCCCATCTCGTCGATCACCAGGATGTCCAGCTCGGCGAAGGGTATGCGCGGCGC
>JAYTEU010000272.1:0-2904 GCA_043734985.1 Chthonomonadaceae bacterium | reverse complement strand
GGAGCGAGCCTCCAGCTCCGCTATTCGTTTTCGGGCGTTGGCCTGGTCAAAGATGCCCCCCGATTTCGACCAGCCGGGAATTCAATTCGCGCGCTTCGCGGCGTATATCCTCCAGCACGGTTCTTTCTCCTATCTACTGAATCTAGTCACAATCCACAATGAAATCAACCTGATTATACCATGCGTCCATGCGCTCTACGGGAGGATGTCAGGTGGTTCACCCGCCCGTTCGATTGACCATGGGGGCAATACCCGCTATAATAGACCCATGGTTGTGACAGCAAGTTACATGGAGCTTTGAATGCACTATAAGAAACCCACTACACATCCGCGTTTTTCCATCCGCCGTCTAACGTCGGCAGCGCCGTTTGCCATCAGCGGGATAGCCGCACTATTCGCACTAACCGGCGCCTCCGCACAGACCAAACCGAGCGCGAAACCCGCTGCGCAGGTCAGTTATCATCGCCGGATATGGCCGATCCTCCAGGCAAAATGTCAGAGCTGCCATCAACCGGCGTCGGCGGGCGGTAAGTTCATCGTTACGACCTTCGCCGATTTCGTGAAGGGCGGAGAGCATGGGCCCACGTTCATCGCCGCGAAGCCGCAAACGAGCAGTGTTCTGGATTACCTGGCCGGGAAGAAGACGCTGATGCCCAAGGGCGGTCCCGCGCTGCCCGCGGCGGACATTGCGCTCTTCAGGCAGTGGATCTCACAGGGAGCGCGCGACGATACCCCAGTTTTCAAGGATCCGATCGACGCGCTGCATCCTCCGACCTATTTTGCCGCTCCCGTTGTGACGGCGCTGGCCTATTCGCCCGATGGAAACACGCTCGCGGTCTCAGGCTATCGTGAAATACTGCTTCACCATGCGGACGGCTCGGGAATCGTGGGGCGGCTGGTTGGCAGCGCGCAGAAGATTCAGACGCTGGTCTACTCGCCCGACGGCAAAACCCTCGCGGCGGTGGGTGGCTCCCCGGCAAGGTTCGGCGAAGTGCAGTTCTGGAACACGGCGACCAACTCCTTGATCGAGGCCGTTCCCGTCGGGTATGACACCCTTTTTGGAGCTGCGCTTTCGCCGGACGGCAAGCAGATCAGTTTTGGCGGCGCGGACAACTCCGTGCGCATTCTTACTGTGCCGGACGGTAAAGAGGTGATGCGCCTCGACAACCACAGCGACTGGGTGCTGGCGACCGCCTTTTCCACCGATGGCAAAAACGTGCTGAGCACCGGGCGCGACGAGGCGATCAAGCTTACGCTCGTCGAGGGCGGCTCCTTCGTGGACGACATCAACACGCACCACTCACCGATTCGCACTATGGTGAAGAACCCAAAGGCGGACCAGGTTCTGGTGGCCGGCGACGATGGACTGCCTCGCCTCTACCAGATGTTCCGCACGAAGCCTCGAACGATGAACCAGGAGGATCACAACCTCCTCCGCGCCTACGATAAACAGCCCGGCGTCGCGACCGCGGCCGCTTTCAGCGCCGATGGCGCGCTTATCGCTGTTGGTTCCGAAGCGGGAGTTGTCAACGTGTTCAAGACGGACAACGGCGGCCCCGCAGAATCCGACAAAGCGGTAATCGGCGGCAAACCGCTTGTGACGCTTTCGGGCGCTCAAGGCGCGATCTTCACGATTGCTTTCCGCCCGGATGGCCAGCAGGTCGCTGCGGCGGGAATGGACGGGACCGTCCGAATCTATGCGCTGCCTTCCGGCAGTCTGGTTAAGGCGTTCACGCCCGTTCCAATACGTTCAGCCGCCCGAACTGCGCGGAAATGACGCGACGAACTTGTAACCTTGCGCGCGCGATTCGCTCCATACTAATAACGGACAATACTCGGCGGCGTGATCGAACCTGTGCCGGCGCTGAAAAGCACTTAAGGATCAACTCTTAATGTTTAGACTCAATCGAACGACTTCGGCGTGCCTGGTCGTCCCGTTCCTGACGGCAGCTACCCTACTGGCTTCCGGGACGGCACGCGCGGCTGCTCCGAAGACGCCGAAGGTGACGGGGCTGATCGTTCAGCCATCCACGCTTACCCTGAATGATGGACGCGATGCACGCTCGATCGTCATCACCGGTAAAACGGCTGCGGGATACTCGATCGACCTTTCCGCCGTTGCGGCAGTAAAGCCCGAATCGCCGATCGTGAAGGTGAGGGCCGATGGCTTTGTCGAGCCGGTTCGCGTCGGTAAGACGACCCTCATCATTATGGCGGGCGGCGCGCGCGCTACGGTGCCGGTCGAGGTGAAGAGCGTTCAGTCTCCGCGCGTCAGCTTCGTGCGCGAGGTAATGCCGATAGTTAGTAAGGCCGGATGCAACGCAGGCACATGCCACGGCTCCGCAAAAGGCAAGAACGGATTCAAGCTCTCCCTGCGCGGCTACGACCCCGATTTCGACCACCATGCGCTTATTGACGATATCTCCGGCCGCCGGTTCAATCGGTCGGACCCGGCGCAGAGCCTGATGCTGCTGAAGCCCACCGGCGCGGTCCCGCACAAAGGCGGCGTCGTGTTTGCGCCCAATTCGCGATACTACTCCATCCTGAAGCAGTGGATCGCCGAGGGCGCCTCCTCCGATACCGAGCGCGTCAAGCGAGTGTCCAGGCTGGAAGTCGAGCCGCTGATTCCGAACGTCACGCTGCCGGGAATGACGCAGCGTACGGTCGTTATCGCGCACTATCCCGACGGTTCGACTCGCGATGTCAGCCGTGAGGCGGTAATGACCAGCAGCCTTCCCGAAGTGGCTACGGTAACGCCTGCAGGCGAAATCACGGCAGTGCGGCGCGGGGAGGCCGCCTTCCTGGTTCGCTACGAGGGGACTTACGCCACCAACAATATCACGGTCCTCGGCAAGCGCGATCGCTACCAGTGGACAGCGGTTCCGGAATACAGCTACATCGACC
>JAYTEU010000271.1:0-4235 GCA_043734985.1 Chthonomonadaceae bacterium | reverse complement strand
GAGGATGAGAACAGGGCGCTTTCGGCGGCCGTGGAGACTCTTCGCGCCGGGTTTGCCGATCTGCCGGGCACGCTCGACTTGGAGGCCGACGGGTTCGCGGCTTTGAGCGACGTGCTGCGGGAGGCGGCGGCGCGACTGGTTGATAACTATCCCTACTTTCATCCGCTGTATGCGGGCCAGATGCTGATGCCTCCGCACCCCGTGGCGCGGCTTGCCTATTCGCTGGCGATGACCTTGAACCCGAACAACCACGCTCTCGACGGGGGCCGCGCCAGTTCCGCCATGGAGAAGGAGGCGGTGGCGCAGATCGCCGCCATGTTTGGCTGGGAGACCCACCTGGGACATCTTTGCGGCGGCGGCACCATGGCGAACCTGGAGGCGCTCTGGATCGCCCGGCAGCTTGCCGCCCGGCCAGAACGTGGACATTCGGCGATAGCCGCGTCGGCTCAGGCGCACTATACGCACTCCCGGCTTAGCGGTGTGCTCGGCGTCCCGTTCGTTTCCATTCCCTGCGACCGGCTGGGACGAATGGACGCGGCAGCGCTTGAGGCGCGGCTGAAGACCCGCGACATCGGCACGGTGGTAGCGACCATGGGAACTACCGCTACGGGCGCCGTCGATCCACTGCCCCGCCTGCTGGAACTGCGCGACCGCTACGGCTTCCGGCTTCACGCCGACGCGGCCTACGGCGGATACTTCACCCTGGCCGATAACCTTGCGCCAGAAGCGCGGGCTGCCTTTGACCACATCGGCGAGGCGGACTCAATTGTGATCGATCCCCACAAGCACGGTCTCCAGCCTTATGGCTGCGGCTGCATACTATTCCGCGATCCCACCGTGGGCCGCATCTACAAACACGATTCGCCCTACACCTATTTCAGTTCCACGGAGCTTCACCTTGGCGAGATCAGCCTGGAGTGCTCGCGCGCGGGAGCCTCCGCCGTCGCGCTCTGGGCCACGCAGCGCCTGCTCCCCCTGGTACGGGGCGGCGAAATGGCCGTGGGCTTGCAGCGCTCGCGGGAGGCAGCAATAGAGTTCCATCGGCGTCTGCGTTCCGACGACAGGTTCCTGACCGCCTTCGAACCGGAGCTGGATATCGTCGTATGGCTGCCCCGCGCGGCCTCCGTCTCAGAAGCCTCGCGGCGGTCGCAGCAGATCTTCGACGAGGCGGCACGCAGCAATCTCCATCTCGCCCTCGCCGAGCTTCCGACGGACTTCTTCGACCTGGCGGGCTTAGAGATCGACCGTCCAACCGCGCTCTGCCTGCGCTCCGTCCTGATGAAGCCCGACCACCTGGACTGGCTCGATGAGATCTGGCGACTATTAACGGCAGCGCAACAAATTTAAGGGCCGATCTATTGGAGCGCCGTGCCGACCTTATCGATCTGATCCTGAATTGGCGGCCGGCCTATCTGGCGGTGGATGCTGTCCCTGGCGGCTTTCGAAAGGAGCCAGCCGAGCGGCAGGGCGGCATCGGTGATTCGGAAAGTGAAGGGCAGCCATTTCGCTTCGCCGTGAATCTGCTTGAGCGGAACCAGGTTGGATTCGATGCGCTTTTGGGCCGCGACGCCGTGCGCGCCGTAGATGGCGACGAAGGTCTGCAGGGGCGATAACTCATCGAAGGCAGGGCGCTGCACGCTTGCCGGGAAGGTCCGCCGCTCGCCGGACGCCGACTTCACTCTCTCCGAATCCTCGAAGCCGATCGTTATGATAATCGGATACCACGCGGGACGACCCGATTGTCCATGTGGCCGGTCCCAATCGTTGTCGTAGGCGCCCAGAGCGGTCAAGACATCGTTGAGGGTGCTGACGCCGGAGTTCTCGTAGTAGCCTCCGTCCACGTATCGGCGCTGAAACGTGACTGGAACGAGGGCGGGATCGCCGCTCTTTGTGCGCCGAAAAGGAGCGAGCCGCCGGTGTACCAGTCCCCCGCTCGACGAGACACCGGGAAATCGTGCGCTCAATACCGCGGCTGTGCTCAGATTGAGGCTGCAATTCTCCGTGATACCGGGAAGGCATTGAAGGCCGCTGATGCCCGGCAGGAGGTCCACGGTACCGTCGTCGGCAGTCGGCATATCCCGGATGACGCGGGTCGCCAGGTGGTCGCGGGGCCAGAATGCGGTGGTGACCAGTCGCTGCCCCGTTTGTACGCAGGTGCTGTTGAAAAAGAGCGCCGGAGTGGAAGCGCTCGGAAAATCGGTGTAAAGACTGTTCAGCGAACCCCGCATCAGATGCTTTGTGGCGTGATCCAGGCCGGGGGCCGTCTCCGCCATGCCGGTCTCCCAGGCATTCTCCAGTGCGATCTCAAGCGCCCTCGCCCTATCCGCTCTCGGCATGGCGATGGGGATAGCGCGTTGTACCAGATCCGCGGAGAGCGTTCCGGCCAGCGGCGGAGTCAGGAGGTCGTGCTTCAGCACATTGTCAACCGCCATGTGCCAGGGGAACGTAGCGGGCGGAATCTGTCGCTTGATCTGACTGCGCGTCAATGCCGCAAAAACCGCCCCGCCGAGGCTTCCACCCGATACGCCGCTGATCGTGAAGAGGTGCCGGGCGAAGGCGGGATGGCTATTCTGGATGGCGGCCAGCAAGTCGGCGGTCTGGTACGCGGCGCGAATACCGCCTCCCTCCGCCGCGACGAAGAAAACTGGATAGGGCCGCGCGGCTGCGGAACGGCCGCCGGGTCCGCGCCATTGCCGCAGGTCGCTCCGGTTTGAAAGCCACGCTGTGAAGGCGTCGTTCAGATCGTAAAGCGGCACGTCCGTGCCGGGGGACAATTTTTCGCCCGGATCGATCGGCGCGCCGGTGTTGATATCTACGCGTGTGATCTCACCGTTGAAAAAGGGGCCGGCGGCATCGGATTTCGCGGACTTCTGAAGGTCGGCGAGGAAACCCTTCGGGTCCATCCGCAGGGCGAGCGTTCCTGCCCCCGGATGCTGCCTCACTTCGTGGTTATCTCCGAAATCGCACTGAGCACATATAAACACCCAGACCAGCAGCAGCGCGGGCGCGTTGATCCGCCGGTGTACGCGGAACCAGACCAGTCCGCTCGCGATGGGAACAAAGAAGCTGAATCCCAGAAGTACCACGGCGGCCGCCCCGAGGTGTCCCAGAAACAGCGTTCCGGCGTTGCGGAACCAACCTGCGGACAGCGGCACGAGCAGTCCGCCGAGAGCGACCGCCGAGACGATCCATAAACCTCGTCCCACGGCGCGCTCCGGGCCGCCTAAAAGCTGCCGGCGCAGGGGCTTGGCGATGTGGATCGGCGCGCGAAGCCGGAATGTCAGAATGGCCAGGCCACCAGCGATTGCCGAAAGTGACCAAAGCGCGATCGTCGCCTGAACGGACAGCCCGACCATGCGCGACATTTCGCTCGCGGACTCGGAGGCAGACACTGGAAAAGAAGCCCGCCACAGCGCCAGCGCGAGCAAAACGAGCGGCAACACCCCGCAAAGCCGCGGCAGAAGTACGGCCGGCCAGCCGAGCGGCTCGATCTCAGCACGCTTATCAGCCTCCTCATGCACCAGGAACAGCGCCCAATCCCAGGAGTTGTGAGCGAGGTAGAGCGCGGAGACGAACAATAGCAGCGCCCGTGCCCAGGCTCCCCACTCCGGTTTAGGCGCAGTGATGTCCTCGGCAAGAACGCGGAGGATCTCCTGGCCCTGGGAAGGTACCAGGAGCAGGACGGCTGCGCCCAAGCCTATCAGCAGGTTGATACCGACTAGTCGCGCCACTTTGGATAGCGCCTGGGCCTCGTTGGTCTGAGGCAGGCCGACGAGGGCGTAGAGGCAGACCGTGCCGATTAGCGCAAACTTGCCAACGGCGAACAGCGCCGCCGGGATCGCCAACCCTAGCCATGCGCTGCTTCCCGACGGGGACCATGAAGTTCCAAGCAGCAGCGCGAGGAACAGGTTCTCCAGCCAGTCGAAACAGCCTGCAAGGGCGGTCGCCGCAGCCACGACCGTGCCGAAATCGCCGAGTGTCGTAATGTAGCGGTTCTGCGGACCCGGCCCGTCGATATTCTGTTTGATCCAGCGGCAGACGCTGAATAGCACGGGAACATAGAAGTAGACGTAAACGCTGTCTACCAACAGACCGACGAGCGCAAGCCGCAGGCTCATCCTGCCATCGCCAGCCCATTGCCGCAGTATGTCGCGGGCATTCGCGGGCAGGAACGCCAGCTCCAGGTCGACAATTCCGCGCGGCGTCGCAGGCGTGATCAGCGAATTGGAGAGGAA
>JAYTEU010000270.1:0-2886 GCA_043734985.1 Chthonomonadaceae bacterium | reverse complement strand
GCGTTCCGGACAGCGAACGCGACTGTGGTCTACGGGTCGCGGTTTATGTGCGGCTTCCCAAAAATGAAGCCGGCGAATCGCGTTGTTAACATTCTGCTCGCCTGGATGGTTCGGTTCTTCTTCAGGGCCAGGCTGACCGATGAGGCCACATGCTACAAAGCGTTTCGCACAGACCTGCTGCAGAGCATCCCGCTGACTTGCCGTCGGTTCGAGTTCTGTCCGGAAGTAACCGCAAAACTGCTGCGCAGAGGTCATAAGATAGTCGAAGTGCCCGTCAGCTACTCCGCGCGGACGTTCGCCGAGGGCAAGAAGATCCGCTGGACAGACGGTGTTGCGGCGATCTGGACCCTTATCAAATTCCGCTTCATTCACTAATTAGCTCGATATTTCGGGTGGCTCACACTAGTAGGAGGAAGATATTGTCTTATCAATCGGACTATGATGATGGTCGGCGTCGATTTCTTCAGAAGACGATAGCAGGGATTACCCTTGCGGGCTTGCCGACATGGTATGCCAAGGACGCGATGGCCGCCGCAAAAGAGCAGGACTCGGAGATGCCTAAAAAGGTAGGTCCAAACGAGCAGATCAACATCGCGGGAATAGGACTCGGAGGCAGCAAGGGCGGCTTTCGGCAGGGTTTCGGCGACACCCAGAATATCGGCAGCCGGCCAGGAGTGAAGCGAGTAGCGGTCTGTGATGTAGACCGCACGCATCTTGAAGAGGCTGCGGATATCTACGGGATCAAGGATCCAAAGAACCACTACAAGGACTTCCGGGAGGTGCTCCAGCGCAAGGATGTCGATGCCGTCGTGATCGGTACGCCCGATCACTGGCATGCGCAGATCGCAATCGCGGCGATGAAGGCCGGCAAGCACGTCTACTGTGAGAAGCCGCTCACACTCACGATCGACGAAGGCAAGCACCTCGTCAAAATATGGAAGCAGACCGGGCGGATTTTTCAGACAGGCAGTCAGCAGCGCTCCGACGACAAGTTCAGGCTAGCCTGCGAGCTTGTCCGCAACGGCAGGCTTGGCAAGATTAAGCGCGTACATGCCAACCTCCCCAGCGGACCGACAGGCGGCCCGTTCGACGTCAAACCGGTGCCTTCGGACTTCGACTGGGATTTCTGGCAGGGCCCAACGCCGGAATCGGAGTATGTCTTCGAAAAGACTCACGGCAACTTCCGGCAGTGGTTGGAGTACAGCGGCGGTATGATGACGGACTGGGGCGCGCACCACAACGACATCGCCCAATGGGGACTGGGTACGGATCGATCCGGTCCTATCGGTGTTGAAGCCGTCGGTACTCGTCACTTCGGCCACAATTGTTATAATGCATTCCAGGAGTTCGAAGTAACCTACAGCTATCCGAACGACATTAAGCTCATAACGAGCCACAAAGGCGAGAATGGCGTCCAGTTCGAGGGCGAGAACGGCTGGATATTCGTCAGCCGCGGCGTTCTTCGGGCGAGCGATCAGCGCCTGCTGGACGAGCCACTGCCGGCCAATGCCGTTCGACTATACAACTCTAACGACCATCACGGCAACTTCGTAGATTGCGTGCGAACGCGCAAACAACAGCCAATCTGCGATGCCGAGATCGGATATCGCTCGGTTTCGGTCTGCCATATCGGCAACATCTGCCTACGCGAAGGGGGCCGCAAGCTGGAGTGGGATCCCGTAAAGCAGGAGTTCGTAAACGACAAGGTCGCGAACACCTACCTGAGCCGCCCGCGCCGAGGACAGTGGAAATTGACCTAGTCCAAAGTCGACGGTCCAACGAATAAGGCGGGCCGAACCAATCGTGATTCGGCCCGCTTTATTCATCGCTCAAATTTGGACGGTTGAGACCTGTAATCAAATGGAGTTTGTGGCCAACTGCAGGAGTTGGTCCGCTTTATCCGTCAGATCGTCGCGCTTGAGCAGAACGGAGAGCCAGCGTTCTGGAATTGCTGAGGCGCCGTATTTCGCTCCCGCTAGGGCGCCGAGCACGGCCCCAACCGTGTCTGAGTCGGCTCCACGATTCACGACATCGATTACCGCCGTTTCAAATGTCGATGTATGAAGGAACGACCAGAGCGCAACCTCAAGCGTATCGAGCACCCAGCCTGTGGGACTAGTCTGATTTGACGGCTGCATTGCGCGACGCACACGCTCCTTAAAGGCCTCGGTCACCGAGTCGCATGCATTGAAGCCCGCTTCGATCGCATCGGCTGCTCGAACGCCGGAGAGCAAATTCGCTATTGCCACGTTAACAAGCACGCACGCGGCCTCGCAGTCTGGATGAACATGGGTTATCCTCGATAAAACTGGAGACAGGCTTGCGACGTAATCCGGGCGCTGGAACAGGTACATCGCCAGCGGCGCGCTTCGCATGAGTGAACCGTTCGGCGCGTTGTTCATGTCGGCCAGGTGCGCTTGTTCCGCCGCTTGATCCCATGGCGTCCCATCACGAATTGCGGTAAGAACGTGGGCGGTGTGGAGACCGATATCCTTCGGTCCCGCTTCCATCCAGGCTACAAACCGCCGTGCGATGTCGTCGGGATCGAAGACGGACTTAGCAAGTAGGCTCTCGACGACGCAAAGCGATAGCTGTGTATCATCGGTCCACTCGCCGGGCGCAAGTTGCTGCCAGCCGCCGCCTATCATCTCCGTAATGTAATTATCCGAAGTTCGCGCGGGCTGGAACTCCAGCGGACCTCCAAGGGCGTCGCCGACGGCAAGGCCCAGCATCACACCTCGGAACTTGTCCCGAAGTGGTTCGTGTCCAGCGGATAACTCCACCGTCTGTAACATTATTTGACATGCGTCCTCTCATGTTAGAACGGTGATTGCGTCCCTACCCCGGATCGAGCCCGAGAAACTCCTTCATGGCCTGAATGAGTTT
>JAYTEU010000269.1:0-4437 GCA_043734985.1 Chthonomonadaceae bacterium | reverse complement strand
CTCTTCCGTGACGATCCGCGCGTACTTATCGTCGGGCGTGTTGTACTCCGTGCCGCGGTTCGTCGTGCCGTCGCCCCAGTTCTGCGGCGTCGGCTCCGGCTGTTCGGGCGTGCGGCCCGGATTGATGAACACCCCTATCATCACCGGAATCTCGCGCCGGTAGATAAGGTTGTCCATTACGTTCTGAGCGCGCATATCCCCGCGCTCGTCCTTGAACGCCTGGCCGTCCTGGTAGACCATCAAAGCGGCCGGGACCGCCGGATCGTACTGCGCGGGCACATACACCCAGTAGGTATGCTGCGTGCCGGGATAGACCTTGCACGTCAGCGTGAACGGCCCCCGGATCTCCCCCTTCGGCACGCCCTCCTGCGCCATCGAATCCGGCCCCAGCCGGTACTGCGAGTCCGGGTTCGGCCCCGGAGGCATCGGCTGCCTTTCGCCACGGCGACCCTGCCGTGCCTGGCCCGCCTGTCCCGGCGAAGTCTGCGGCGGCGGCGCTTGAGCGAGAGCAATCGCTACCGCTGTCGCAAACGTTAATCCAATACCGAGCGTCGCCGTTTTTCGCATCAAAAACTCCTCATCCCTATTAGTCCGCGTTTCCAGTCGCTTTTCTTGTCAATACCTGAAGGCGGTCGCGAATCATTTCAGAGCGAGACGACAATAGATCGCTGGTATCTATAATGGCCTCTATTTCATCCAGCGTTTTCTCGGAACTCGTGAGTAACTGGTCGATGCGTTGTTGTTCATCTTCGATGCGTCTCAGGTCTTTTGCCTGGCGCTCGTTGAACTCGTCAAGGCGTCGATCAAATTCCTCGCGAGCGGATGCAGTTCGCTTTGGCGGCACCATGGCTCTCCTCCTGTTCAATGATTCATGCGCTGCAGCGCCCTGCCTCGAAGTCCTCATGCGCTTTGCGGATCAATTTGGCGAGCCGTCCTGTCTTGGTATCCGCAATGATCTGTTGATCCCATCGGCTGTCATTGGAATCAAGTTCTGTGACTTACATGGAGTAGCGCCGCCAGGATGCCACCCTTCAATCTCATAGACTTCCTTCACAATACCCTTATAGACCGCCAATGCGAACCGGACGCCAGTCCTGCGCTTGCCTAGGCGCCAGCAACTTCTGGTGGCGTCGTAAAGCTCATCCTCTGTAATGCCGTCATAATAGAGTCGACTGATTCGGATAAGAAGCACTGAATCAGTTATATTGACAGGCTCTTCATCTGATAGGACCACTTCACCATCTCCAATTCGTGTACAGTAGACAAGGACGTATTATTCTATATTCATTCACGCCTACGACCTCAGCTTACGGTAGTTTGCAAGGCACTTCTCAGCGGTCTCGATCGACGGGTACTTGCTGCCCTCCTGCTCGATCAGGAAGTATTCGGCGCCCTTCTTTACCGCGGCCTCCAGCAGCGCCTTCCACGGGGTATCGCCCTCGCCGAAGAGGACGTGGTAACCGCGGTCCGGCCCCTTGCCCCAATCCTTCAGGTGCAGCGAGCGGATTCTGCCGGGGTTCGCGTTTACCCAGGCGATCGGATCGTAGCCCATCTCCATGCAGGTGCCGACGTCGAACTGAAGCGTGACATCCTTGGGAGTATTGGCCGCCAGGAAAATAATCGGCCGGAAGCCGTCGTGCTCCGTGAACTCAAGCTGATGATTGTGGTACCCCGCGCGCATCTTCAGGGGTTTCAGGGTCTCGGCGGCCTGGGTCAGCGTCTCGGCGACCATCTTCCAGTCGTTCTGGGTCTGGGTCCGGCCCGCGCTCGCCATGACGATGGTCTTGGAGCCGATGATCTGGTTCAGCTCGATCGCCTTCTTCAGGCCGTCTCCCTCCAATCCGCTGCGGTTGTTGTGCGTGGAGTTACACTTAATGCCGACGTCGTCCAGGAGCTTGCGGACCTCGTGGGCGTATTCCGGGGTCCACTGGGCGTAGGGCGAATAGAACTCGACCACCTCGTAGCCCTGCTTCGCCACCGCGCGGACCGTACCCATCAGATCCTTGGCCAGCTCGTCGCGCACCGAATAGAGCTCCAGGCCAATGGGAACGCGCTTGGCCTTCCCCGCGATTGCCGGAAGCGCGCCTGCCACGGCCGCAGCGCCGGACATCATGATAAAGGATCGTCTTGTCAGATCTTTGTTATTCATGTATCACCCCCATGTGAATGCGATTCCCTCACACCTGCGAGAGCTGGACCAGCTTGCCGGTACTGTCACCGATAGAGCCGGGATGGACGCCGGCGCGGTCCAGCAGGGTCATGTAGAGGTTGGCGATGGGCGTCTCCTCGGTGTAGGCGATGTGCCTGCCCGGCTTGACCGCGCCTCCACCCCTCCCGGCGACGAGGATCGGCAGGTTCTCGTGCGTATGGCGATTTCCGTCCCCGAGGCCGCTTCCGTAGACCACGAGGCAGTTATCCAGGAGCGAGCCGTCGCCGTCACGGGTGGATTTGAGCTTGCCGAGGTAGCGCGCGAACAGATCGACGTGGAAGGTGTTGATCTGCGTGACCTTCTCGATGAATTCCGGGTTATTGCGGTGATGGGTCAGCGGATGGTGGCTGTCCGCGATCTTGATCTCCGGGTAAGTCCGCATGCTGCCTTCGCGCCCGATCATCATGGTCGTCACTCGCGTCAGGTCGCCGCGCAGGGCGGCTATCTGCAGGTCGAACATCAGCGAAACATAGTCACCGAAGGTGACCGGGATTCCATCCGGCTTCTCGATGCCCGGCGCGGCGGCATGACTGCCGTGCTCCGCGTTCTGGATGCGCGCCTCGATCTCGCGAACGGAGGTCAGGTACTCGTCCATCTTGCGCCGGTCGGCCGCGCCGAGCGTCCCGGCGAGCGACTGCGTGTCTTCGCGGACCATGTCGAGGATGCTCTTTCGGTACTGGGCGCGCCGGGCGCGGGTAGCGGGGTCGAGCCGGAAGTCCTCCGCGCCGAACAGCCGCTCGAAGACCAGCCGCGGGTTCACCTCCGGCGGCATGGGGGTCGTGGGGCTTCGCCAGGAGATACTATTCGTGTAGGCGCAGCTATACCCCGAATCGCAGTTGCCCACGGTGCGCGAGTCCTCGCAGCCCAGTTCGAGTGAGGGGAACCGTGTCTGGGAGGCAAAGGCGTTCGCCGCGATCTGGTCCGCCGAGACTCCGTTGCGGATATCCGCGCCCGCCGTTTTCCGGCAGTGGACTCCCGTCAGGAACGAGGCGCCCGCGCGGGCATGGTCGCCGGGGCCATCGCCCAGCTCGTTCCCGTTGTGGTCGGCCAGCCCGGAGAGCAGAAGGATATCCTCCCGGTACGACTTCAGTGGGGCGAGGATTCGCGTCATCTCATAGCCGGTCCCAACCGCCTTCGGCGTCCAGTCCTTCATGATGATGCCGTTGGGCACATAGGCGAACACCAGGCGGACGGGCGACTTGGCAGCCCGGCGCGTGGAGCCGAGCGCCGGCGTCATCGCCTCAAGCATCGGAAGCGCGATGGCAGCGCCCATGCCTCGCAGCAGAGTTCTGCGGGAAAGGTGGCGGTTCGTCAGAAAAGTCATTTCGCTCTCTCTCCTCGTCGCGTCCGGAAAGGCCTGCTGTTGACGATCTCCAGGATCAGGTTCAAAATTCGGTAATGGGCAAGGCGACAATCGATGTGTACTCTTCGCGAGGCGCGCCCGATTGTCCTGCGAAAATACCAAGTCCGATTTAACCACTCTCGCTCGGCCCGTGACCGAGCCACCGCTCCTATCGCACGGTATAATACCATCATTGACAAGGAGGAACCCGTGAGCATTACACTGGATCTCTCAGACGAATTAGTCGTGCGGATAAAGCGCCTCTCCGAACAGACCGGCAGGTCGGTCGAGGAGCTGGTAGCGCAAGGAATGGAGGCGAGGCTATCACACGCGGCGGCCGAGACGCCGGATGTCGAACGTGCCGCCCTCGAAAAGCTTATGCGCTATGCGGGCTGTATCGATAGCGGCGATCCAAACTCCGGCGATAACCCGGCGATCGATCGAGACCTGGTGGAAGCCTTCGCCCCGCGCGGCATGGCAGAATAGTGCTTCTCGATACTTCGGGCCTCTTGTGCTTTCTCGACCGCAGGGACTTCCGTCACCGTGACGCTGCCGCCCTGTTCATGGCTGCCACAAGCAGACTGACGCACAATTATGTGGTTGCGGAATTAGTCGCTTTAGCCCAGGCACGCGGTGTGCCGCGCAACGAGATCTTAGAATTCTGTCGCGATCTCATTGACAATCCCGTAGTTCGCTTCACTTGGGTTGACAGGGAATTGCACGAGGCTTCTGTCGCGCTTCTACAGGCACGCGCGGACAAACTTTGGTCTCTTTGCGATGCCGTCAGCTTCGTGCTGATGAGCCGAGAAAACGTGCATGAGGCACTGACGACCGACCACCATTTCACGCAGGCAGGATACATTCAATTGCTTGCGTCCGGCACACG
>JAYTEU010000268.1:0-13931 GCA_043734985.1 Chthonomonadaceae bacterium | reverse complement strand
TAGCCCGCAAGGACCAGCGGTACCCAGCCCACAAACCACGCCGGCTCCCAGGCATTGCCTCGCGCCCAGTAATCGCGAGTAGCTGGATGACCGGTGAATCGGGGAAACAAAACCGCAAGCAGATGCGGAAAATCCGCAAAGAAACGGTTAGCCTGGCTCACCGACATCTTTTCGCGCGCGCTTTCGTGTATAAGTTGAATGGCCGGCAACAGGTATATCGCCACGAGCAGAAGACCGAATGCGCCTGCATAGGCTAGAGGAAGCGCTTGCCCAAAAGTATTTCTGAGTTCTCGACCAAAACCCCTATCGACCGCGTTTCCTTTGCCGTGCGCGAATCGGACAAGTTCTTCGGCCTTTGGCGATCGTCTACGCCACAGCCTCATCAGTGCGTATACGGTTCCTGCAAGGAAGGCGAGGTATGCAACTTGAGTATGAGCTGCAAGCAATGTCAGCGCCACCGTTACCGAAAGTGCAAGCCGGGACCGCAGCGACGGTCGGTCGATGTTCACGTCGAGGACGGCAAAGAGCAAAGGGAAATAGGCGGCGGTCTGAAGCATTGGTGGAAACTGGAGTCTTCCGAGAACATGGGCGCCACCCATATAAACAACGGCTCCGGCCACTGCGGGCATCGTATAAACTGTCCATCTGCGCAGAAACGCGAACATAAACGCCCCGCATAGAAATAGGTGCACGATCGTGGTTAGTGTCAACGACAGCCAAACCGGGAACAGGACAAGCAGTAGCGTGGACGGGTAGAATACGTTCATCTGTGGGTTGCCTACGAACGGCTGACCGCAAGAGATATAGGGGTTCCACAGAGGCAATCGGCCGGCGGCGAGCTCGTGTTTGGCATACTGCTGCATCGGCTCGAAGTAAAGTAGGATGTCACCCCAATACAGGGTTCTGCCAATGCACAACGGCCAAAGAAGCACAAAGGCAATCGCCGCAATAAAGGCGTATGGACCCACTAGGGAAGATTTCCGGGAGCGTTGCGTGTAACTCATGTCTTACGTTGCTCTCCCCAATTCCTTACGCGAAATGCTAGAATAGATAGTAGCATATGGCGTGGCGCATCCCTCTCAAATCGCACATTGAAGCCACTCAACTTATAGGAAGACCATGGAACCAGGCAACATCGCAATCGTCGGAGGTACCGGGTTTGAGGCACTACCGCCGGAAATATTTGCGGAGCCGCTCGACATTCAGACGGATCACGGTACGGCACGCGTACTCAGCGTTTCGGACAACTATACTGAGCCTTACAAACTGTATTTTCTATCGAGGCATGGATCCGACCATAGTGTCGCGCCGCATCAAATAAACTATCGGGCAAACACTTTGGCGCTCAAGGAGTTGGGCGTCCGTTATGTGTTCGCGACAAATGCCGTGGGATCACTTCGCGAGGATCTGCCTGCTGGTACCTTTGTCGTACTGGACGATTTCATCGATTTCACCAAGCAGCGTGCCTTGACGGTCTTCGGCGACAAGGAATGGGGTCACACGGACTTCAGTACGCCGTACTGCCCTGCGCTTCGAAGATTTCTACTTGAATCATCCGGCAAGTTCGACGTTACCGTACGCGATGGCGGCACCTATGTCTGTTGTGAAGGTCCGCGCTTCGAGTCCCCTGCCGAGGTGCGGCTGTTTCGCCAATGGGGCGGCGATGTTGTGGGCATGACCGGGCTGCCCGAAGCGATTTTCGCGCGCGAGTCGGGGCTGGAGTACGCGGCTATCGCAATTGTTACAAACCTGGGCGCCGGGCTTAGTTCCTCACCTGTGAATCACTCCGATGTCGTGCTTCAAATGGCGGCCGCGCTTCCCCTGCTGCGAGATATCTGTCTGGCCTCTGCAGCTACGCTCGTGGATCAATGGTCTTGAATTTGATGCGTAAAAATCAACAAACAATAACGTCCGATAATGTTTGCTCTCGCGATTATAATACGCGTGTCAACAACTCTAAGCTGGAAAATGAGGGGTCGGCAACCCGATCCCTCATTTTCCAAATCCTTTGTCTGAAGTGGGAGAGAATCCTCTATCGCGGTGGCATTGGTGGAACGCCCGGAATGCGCGGAGCCTGTTGCGGCTGGGGCTGCTGAGGCTGAGAGTTGTGCATTGTCTGTTGGCTGGTATGCGGGCTTGCCACTTCGCCTTTGTTGTAGGCCATGCGAATCATCTGCCGCAGTTCTGTAAACTGCCCAGAGTTCGCCAACGCGTCCTGTTCAGTGATTAGGCCCGCCTTATAGAAACGCAGCAGGCATTGGTTCATTGTCTGCATACCCCAGTACGCTTCGTTTCCTGCCTGGCGGATGGCGCTATAGATGTCGTCGGACTGCCCCTTTTCAAGCATCGTCACGATCGTCGGCGTAACATCCATTACCTCGATTGCGGCCAGTCGCCCGGTGCCGTCCGCGCGCGGGATTAGCTTCTGCGACAACACGCCTCGAAGCGTAACCGACAGGCGCAGCCACAGCATCGGGCGCTCGTGCGGCTGGTACATGTTTGAGATTCTGTCCAGAGTCTCGGCGGCGCTTGCGGTATGTACTGTCGCAAATACAAGGTGTCCGGTTTCCGCGGCCTGCAGCGCGATGTTCATCGTTTCAAGGTCGCGCATCTCACCTATCAAGATAATATCCGGCGCCTGGCGGAGCACGTGGCGCAGAGCGACATTGAAGTTGTCGGTATCAATGCCGATTTCGCGCTGGCTCAAAATAGCCTGCTTGTCCTGATGCACGAATTCGATCGGATCCTCGATCGTGACTATATTTACCTTGCGGTTCTGGTTGAGCAGGTCGATTATGGCCGCGAGCGTGGTTGTTTTGCCGGAGCCGGTCGGCCCAGTCACCAGCACGAGGCCGTTCCGGTGTGTCGTGAACTCCTTGACTTTAGGTGGAACCCCCAGCTCGTCAAGCGATTTAATCTTCGTCGGAATTAGCCGGCAGACCGTGGCGGGCGACCCGCGCTGGGCATAGATGTTCATTCGGATACGAAGGTCACTTCCGACGGAAAAGGCCAGGTCCATTTCGTGATGGTGCTCGAAAATAGCCTGTTGGTTCGGCGTCATTTTGCTATAGCAGAGCCGGTGGACCTCGTCCTCGCTTAACACCGGATACGGGGTTGCCGTGATCTTTCCGTGCTGGCGAATGGCGGGCTTGGAACCCGAACGGACAAAAAGATCTGACGCTTGCTGTTCAAATGCCCAAAGGATCATGTCGTCTAGGTCAAGGCTCATGTCTCGGTTCCTTTCATTTCCCACCGACAAACTACGCTGCCGGCCCCAGCATCTATACTGGTGGTTTGTCTAAAGGCGGCGCTCGGTATTATTTAGCGGCCCGGCCATCGGAAATTATCGTGCCTTGCGCGATGAAGCCGGTCCGCTCGCGCGCCTGGAAATCCAGCTATACATACACAATCCGCCAATGATACCGACCGCGCACAGAATTAACATAAGTGGCAGCAGTGGAATGCCGGACTGAGCGGAACCCGGCTGCGCATCTACCTTCGCAGATCCTTCAGAGCGTGTCGGCGTGGCGGCAACGATCGGCGGCAGCTTCCCCTTATGGTCTTGGATCAGCGCCTCATAGATGTAAGCATTTTCTCCCGGCGTGCGCCGAATGACCAACGCAGAGGTTTCAAAATTGTCGACGCCGTTATACGGCTTCAGCTCGGACTGCTGAAAAACAACGGAAACGTGACCGAGATCCTGAAATGCCTGAAGGTACGGCAATAGCGCCGGAGCGCTGTCCACAATCTGCGGCGCATTGAGCAGTGAGAAATGGCCGGAAGTAGTGATCCGACCTCCAGATCCCATTGAACGGTCGGAAAGACTTACTTCGTCACCAATTCCCCAGCCATTCTTTCTCAAGTTCTGAATTTCTTGCCTCACCTTACTGTGAGGCACTCGGCTGCTGAACGCCAGCGCTACTCTGGCCGTATCACCCGACGTCGGAATCACGAAGATAGTGACGTCGGGTACCCTATTGAAAAGGTCTGTCAGTTGAGCGGAGCCGTCCTGTGGCTGCGTTCCTTGCGCGATGCATGGAAGGCGCGGCCAACAAACGGACAGAAGCAGCAATAGTGCCATAAGCAGGGCCTGGCCGACGGATTTGCCCGGACCCTGCATGGGAGCGATATTGCGAGATGAGGTTAGTCGAAGGATGGCAGGAAGGCGAGGAATTGCCGGCCGGGAGGAACGCAGTGAAGCGGTACAAGCATCGCTTGTTCGTGTGCGCACGCTAGTTTCCTTACTGCGACAGCGGGACGGCGAAGAGACCTGCGGATACCATTTGGAGTACAGAATACGGATGGAGGTGTGGGGATTCGAACCCCAGACCTTCTCAATGCCATTGAGACGCGCTCCCAACTGCGCCACACCCCCGTATTGAGTTGAAGATGATAATGCCATCATTATCCCGGCTATTATACAGCCGCCCATACCTATTGTCAAGCAGATGACAAAAATGGACCGCTCCACGCCAGTTATCGTTAACGACGAGCTGCGGACTCCACGATTGCGCGATCGCAGGATTGAGGATATCCGGCCGCAACGGATTGACAGCTGTTGGAGAGCCAAGGTATATTACGGAAATATAATTCAACCGACATGTGCAACTGGCGTTCGCAGGGATTACTCTGGGGAAGCGCGTGTCGCGGTCACGGTCGCGCGCCTGGGCTCCCTCTCAATTGTGCTGGAACTCTAGGCGCTTGTTATTGCCTGGGAGGAAAGGATTCGTCACCAATGAGCGCAAAAGATTCAAACGAATCGACTTCACGCCGAGCCCTGTTAAGTGTGTCCGACAAGGAAGGGATCGTTGAATTTGCAAGGGCATTAACTGACCTGGGATTCGAGCTTGTCTCCACGGGAGGTACGGCTTCCAAGCTTGCGGACGCGGGAATCCCGGTGGTGCCCATAACCGATGTGACCGGGTTTCCGGAGATGCTCGATGGCCGCGTAAAGACTTTGCATCCCGCGGTACACGGCGCGCTGTTGGCGGAGCGAGCTAAGCCCGAGCACATGGCGGTGATCGCTGAACACGGTATTCGCCCGATAGATCTTGTCTGCGTGAATCTCTACCCCTTTGCCCAAACGGTCGCCCAGCCGAATGTCGATTTGGCGCTTGCCATCGAAAATATCGACATCGGCGGTCCCGCCATGATACGCTCCGCCGCGAAGAACCACGCGAGCGTAATCGTGGTGGTCAATCCGGCCGATTACGTCGGGATAATCACGGAAATGGGCTCGTCGGATAGAACGGTCTCGGTCTCGACTCGGCAGAGGCTTGCCGCAAAAGCGTACGCGCACACGGCGAAGTACGACGCCTTCATCAGTCAATGGCTCGCAAATCGATTTGCCACCGATGGCGACGAAGCGCTTCGCTTCCCTGCTGAGATTGCATTGGGATTTGAAAAGCGGCAGGAGTGCCGGTACGGCGAAAACCCGCACCAGCCGGCTGCGTTCTATGTTTCTCCCGGTGTAACCGAGCCCTGTGTGGCAAATGCTCGCCAGATCCACGGTAAGGAGCTTTCGTTCAATAACATCTATGACCTCAATGGAGCATTGGAAACGGCCAAAGAGTTCTCCGAGGAGGATCGGCCGACTGCGGTGATAGTCAAGCACACAAACCCCTGTGGTGTCGCAATCGGTACCGACCTTGCCGATGCCTTCCGCAAGGCGCGCCTCGCGGACCCGATTTCCGCATTCGGTGGTATTCTCGCGGTTACTCGTACGCTCGATGTCGCGACGGCCGAGGAGATCACTGCCAAGAACACATTCTTCGAGGCCATAGTTGCTCCCGGATACGAGCCGGAAGCCATCCCTATTCTTACTGAGCGAAAGAAATGGGGCGCGAATTTGAGACTGCTGGAAGTAGGCAGCCTTCGTGGCTGGCGCGACAAAGCTGCTGCAACCGGGATGGACTATAAGCGTGTAGTCGGCGGAGTCTTAGTCCAGGCGCCCGACCACCTAATCCTGACGGCTGCGGACCTGAAAGTAGTCACTGACCGTCAGCCGACTACGGCAGAGTTAGAAGAGCTTCTTTTTGCATGGAAGGTCGTTAGGCACGTCAAGAGCAACGCCATTGTGTTCACAAAGGACAGGCAGGTGGTCGGAGTCGGAGCCGGGCAAATGAACCGCGTAAGGTCGGTCAAGCTGGCGGTCGAGCAGGCGGGAGAGCAAGCGCGCGATGCCGTCATGGCTTCAGACGCGTTCTTTCCGTTCCCGGATGGTCCTGAAGCGGCTGCCGAATCCGGCATCACTGCGATCATTCAGCCGGGTGGTTCCGTCAAGGATGCCGAGACCATCGAGGTCGCCAACCGGTTCAAAATAGCAATGGTGTTTACCGGCGTGCGGCATTTCCTCCATTAGGGTGGAGTCTCCGGTAGTCCCCTCTCCCGAGCCTTGGACCATGTCAAAATGTCAATGTAAATGCAGTACGAACTATTCAGCCCATATACGCCGGCATAGGTGGGCTGAATAGTTCGTACTGCCTGTTTGCATCACCATCCGCGATTCGCCTGCCACATGCTATCATTAAACGTTGAGAATAGCGCTTCACAACATCTTATTCACACCATTCACCTTTAGTCAGTAAGCGCAGGGTAAGTGAGGAAACCGTCGATTTGTCCACGCCGGAAGTTACATGCCAAACCGATGGTCCGAGCGGAAGGCGCTGGGCAGCGGGAATTGCGGCGCTATCCGTTGCGACAACGCTGATACCCTATGTCATGGGATATATGCAGTCCCGGGGTCGCCGCTTCATGTGGCTTGGTTACAACCTCGACGATAGCTGCGTCTATCTCTCCTGGATGCGCCAGGCCGCCGACGGGGCGGTTCGCACGCTGAATCTCTTTACGACAGACTCGCAGCACGGCATGGCCCCGAACCTCTTCTTCTGGCTGCTTGGCCGAACCGCCGCCGTGACTCACCTTCCTCTTATTGGCGTATTCCATGGCGCGCGTATCGTTTGCGGCTTCATTCTCCTGCTTGTCGTCTGGGAGTTCATCCGCGCCGCGATTCAAAATGAAAGAGCGAGGCAGCTCGCCTACCTATTCGTCTGCTTTGCTTCGGGCCTTGGCTGGCTGCCAATCTGGTGGAATGGCCCCCTGCCCGCACCAATAGACATGTGGCAGCCCGAGGCCATTACGTTCCTATCCCTTTACTTGAGTCCGCTGTTCTGTTTCTCCATGTGCCTGCAAGTTGCCATCTTGCATCTCCTTCTGCTTGGCGAGCGCACCGGGCAAATGCGTTATGCGCTCTGGGCTGGAATCTGCGGCTTTGTGCTCGGAATGACACATACTTACGATGTGATCACGATGGCCGCCGTCTGGTGCGCATTCATGGTCGTTGTGTCAATAATCCGCCTTCGCACCAGCGCGCCTATACGGGAGATAACCGTGACATGGCTTCGGGGCGGCGTGGCAGGCTTGATCACTGCTCCGGCCGTGCTCTACATCGCTTACCAGTTGAGAACCGAAGCGGTGTTCCGTGCACGTGCGAACGTCGAGACGCTGACTCCTGGCTTACATTGGATACTTTGGGGTTACGGCCTGCTGTTTGCGCTTGGAATTCTAGGCGCCGTAATTTGCACTACAGAGCGCTTATCCCAGGAGCTGCCGGTTAGTGGCAATAACGGACGGGCTGGCGCCAAGAATGCCCTGATCCTTTTAGTAGTGTGGGCTGTCGTCAACATCGCGGTCGCGTATGTACCCGTGACCTTTCAGCGAAAGCTTATGCAGGGCGCGCATTTTCCGATCTCTATGCTGGCGGGAATTGGAGGTGAATGGCTCTGGCGCCAATACTGCTCGCGGGCTCTCCGAGGTAAGTTCTACCTGTTTGGGCTGCTAGCTGTTGGAGTCTTGTGTCCGACAAACGTGCTGTTTATGGTTCGCGACACGAATAACTTTTCCGGAAACGTCTCGCAGACCAAGATTCACCGTCCCTATCTTCAACCGGGCGAGATCGCCGCATTGGAATGGCTCAAGAACAATACAGCGCCGGGAACCGCCGTTCAGCCTTTGCCATGGGTAGGTCACATCGAACTGGGAAACCACAACAGGATATTCCCAAGCGATACGGCGCTCATGTGCTTCACGCCCGGACTTATCGACCGACCGGTCTACTGTGGCCACTGGGGCGAGACGCCACATTTCCAGGACAAGCTCGCAAAGCTGACTTCGTTGGGGACTCGGTTCATGGCAGATGCGGATCGAGTTGCGCTGCTTAACTCGATGGGTGTCAAATACCTCGTATTCTCCCAGAAGCGCGGAGCCGATACCAATACCGCGGCGATTGAAGACGCGGATACCGCAGTGCCAATGTTTCGCGGTTGCATCCCGTTGCCATCGTATCTCATACTTCGATATTCAAACCAGGATGCCGATGTGTATGAGATTAGACTCTAGATCTCCGATCGACCGGAATGCATGATCTAACGCGATGCAGTATAGCCGGCCATCCTTGAGCGCAAACCAAAGTGAGGAAACTCGCGTGCGTAAACAGTGTTGCCTGTCAGTCCTGATCATTCTGCTCGGCCTCTCAATGTGGACAATTTGCCGCAATCCTGCCGAGTGCGCCCAGAGACCGTGCAACGTCTGGTCGGGTGCTGGCCTAGTAACGCTCTCGGGAACCGAGCAACCGCCTGTTCAGACCCCGCCTGCGATTTTATACACGTTGACTGTCGATAGCCAACGCGCGCGACATTTCAGAGTCCATATTGTGGCGCCGCGCGCGCAGGGAAATACGGTCGAATTCGCGATCCCGGCGTGGACGCCGGGCTACTACCAGATACTGCACTATGAAAGCGCAATCGACCGAGTGACGGCGCGTGATGTGTCGGGTCGCCAATTGCAGGTATCCCACCCATCCGCGAGAGTATGGCGCGTTCAGACGGCGTCCACTTCCGGCGCATCGATCTCGCTGGATTATGATGTCGCCGGATCAGACAAGGGATACGGTTTTTTTGGTTCCGCGCTGGATGAGCGGCGCCGAACGGGCTACATTAACGGGGCATCCGCGTTTATGTACGTTCAAGGGCTTGTCGCCAGCCCTGTCTCGCTTTCCCTGGCGCTGCCCTCTGGTTGGAAGTGCGCCGTGCCGTTGAGGTCGACTGCACCGCTGAACTTTGCCGGTGACAGCTACGATGCGCTGGCCGACACGCCCCTGCAAATCGGCGAGTTCGACACCTATGAATTCAAAGTCGCATCGACAAAATTCCAATGTATTCTCGTTGGAGATAAGCGCGTCAATCCGGGCAGACTTACTCGCGCCCTGTCTAAGGTGGCCGAGGAAGCGATTGGTATTTTCCGCTCCGCGCCGTTCAAACAGTACCTGTTCATCTACCATCTTGGCGAGGAAGGTTTTATTGGGGGACTGGAACACTGCAACTCGACCGTAATACACCTGGACGATCCGATCGGTGACGCGGATGATGATGACTTCCTGACCACGAGTACGCACGAACTGTTCCATGCGTGGAACGTCAAACGCATTCGGCCGCAAGGCCTTGGTCCGTTCGACTACAGCCGGATCGTTCGCACGCCCTCGCTCTGGTTTGCGGAAGGCGTCACCGACTACTATGCCGACCTGCTTCCGGTACGCGCCGGCTTGCGCAGCAAAGAGTGGTTTACCCAGCAGCTAGCGCAGCGAATTGGCCGATTGGACAGTGCGCCGGCGCGCGCCGGAATTACGCTTGAACAAGCAAGCAACCGCGCCTGGGAAGGTCAGAGTGAAGGTTTTGCGGGCCTTAGCTACTACCTCAAGGGAAGTCTGGTCGGCTGGTTTTTCGATCTGCGGATTCGGCTACTGTCAGGCGGCCAACGGAGCCTCGATGATGTGCTGCGATATTTAGATCATACCTACGGCGAGCGCGATACCCCCTATCCTCCGAACGCACTGGCCGAGGCTCTATCCAGAGCGGCCGGGCGCGATCTATCCGCGACATACGCCAAATACATTTTCGGTACTGAGGATATTCGTTGGGAGGATGTGCTCCCGGGCGCCGGTTTCGTTCTCAATCGCCAGGAAGACGGATATCTCGGCGTCAATTTTGTTCCCGAACTGCCCGTGGATGAAACGGACGATCGAGACGATGCCGACCGCGCGGCAATCGTGCAACGAGTGGAGGCCGGCTATCCCGCAGCCGTGATGAACCTCCAGCCCGGTGACCGAGTGATAACAATCGACGGCAGACCGGTCGACTACGGACTGGCAAGCGCCGTGATCAGATCGCTTCCGGCGGCCGTCCCAGTTCGAATCGCAATTGTACGTCATGGGCGAACGATGGAATTGACCGGCAATGCCGGCACGCAGTACAGCCATCACATTCTCCGATTAATGCCGGAAGCCGACCAATCGCCCTCCGTTCAAACGACAATAAAGGATCTCTTCGCTTCACGCGCCATGAGTGCGCTGAATGTGACGAACCCTTGACGAGGTCGCCTTACAAATGAACCTTAACCGCGCTACTTCAATTACCTACCTTGGCCATTCGACCGTGCTGCTGGAGACGCCCGGCGGCAAGCGAATCCTGATAGATCCCTGGACTACGGGTAATCCGGCCTGCCCGCCGCAATGGAAAAATGCCGCAAGCCTCGGAAGCCTGGACGTGATACTTGTAACACACATCCATAGCGATCATGTCGGCGATGCCCAAACGATCATCGCCGCAAATCCCCAGGCCGAGGTCGTGGGAATATTCGAAGCCTGCAACTGGCTCCAAACCAAAGGCGCCGAAAGCCTGCGGCCAATGAGCAAGGGCGGAACGCAGACAATCGCGGGCATCGAGATAACCATGACTGAGGCGATCCATTCGTCCAGCTTTACTGAGTCCGATGGAACCGTGGTCTACGGCGGTGAACCGGCCGGTTATATCCTCCGGCTTGAGAACGGCTTTACGCTCTACGCGGCTGGAGATACGGGGCTGTTCGGCGACATGGCAATACTACGCCATCTCTATCGGCCGGACTTGGCACTGCTGCCGATCGGAGACCTGTTTACAATGGGGCCCGTACAGGCAGCTCACGCGATTCGCCTCCTGCAGGTGCGGCACGTCGTCCCTATCCATTACGGCACGTTTCCAGCGCTTACCGGAACTCCGGAGGCACTGCGCAACCTCACTCTAGATATCACGGGCCTTGTGATACACGCCCTAAAGCCGGGCGAGACCCTGGTTTGAGGTCATATTGACAAATGCAGGAGAAAATAATATACTGTGCCAGCATTCGAACGAAGACGAGCTTGTAAATCAGGCCAATGAATGTCCTGCACTCCCCGTTGCAGGCGGCGACCTCATCGTTCTCGTGGGACCTACTGCGGTGGGCAAGACGGCTGTTGCAATCGAGCTTGCCGCTCTCGTTGGCGGTGAAATCGTCAGTGCGGACTCGATGCAGGTTTACCGATTGCTGGATGTCGGCACCGCCAAGCCGACGACCCAACAACGTGAGCAGGCGCAATTTCACTTAATAGATATTGCTGATCCGGACCAGCAGCTAACTGTATCGGAGTGGAAGGCGCGAGCATCCAAGGTGATCGGTGAAATCCGTGGCCGCGGCAATGCGCCGATCGTATGCGGCGGGACCGGCCTCTACGTCAAGGCGTTATTGTGCGACTGGTCCCTGGCTGAAACGCCCGCCGACCCACAAATCAGGACGAAGCTGGTCGCAAGGTCAATAGAGGAAGGTTCTCAGGCGCTGTACTTAGAGCTAGTTGGCGTGGATCCCGTAACGGCCGCCCGGCTCCACCCAAACGATACCGTTAGGATCGTTCGGGCGCTGGAGGTGTTCTACGTTAGCGGTGTCGTGATTTCTGAATACCAGGCCGCAGACAAGTCTCGATCGGCGCGCCTCCCGGCCCGCCTGTTCGGGCTGACGTTACCACGCCAGGAGATGTATGACCGTATCGATAGTCGCGTGGATCAAATGTTGACTGCCGGGCTGGAACACGAGGTTCGGGAACTTCTAACTCGCGGCTATGGCCTGGACTACGGTCCAATGCGAAGTCTTGGATACAAAGAGATGGTCCAGTATGTACTGGGGCAGTTGGACTATCCGCAAACTGTCTCTGCGATAAAGCAGAGCACGCGGCGCTACGCAAAGCGCCAGATGGCCTGGTTCCGCGGAGACGCGTCCATCCACTGGATCGATGTCTCCGCGCTTAGTTCGGCAGCGGTCGCCGGCTATATCAGGGAAGAATTGGAACGATCTAATACGATCTTCGATCCTTGATAGTCATGGAACCGACAGCCATTTTTTGTTTTCCCTATAATTTCGACGGGGAGGTATTCGTAAATGAACAAACCGCAGCTCAACCTGCAGGATATATTTCTTAACCAGGTTCGTAAAGAGAATATCGGAGTGACGATTTATCTGATCGGCGGCGTGCAGCTTCGTGGAATGGTACGTGGCTTCGATGCCTTTACGATCCTGCTCGATTCAGTAGGCAAGCCCACCCAACTGGTGTATAAACATGCGGTAACTTCCATCGTACCGTCACGGCCCGTTTCCAATTTTTATCAGGATTCGCAGAGGGACAGCGCGGGCGAACGCGGCGAACGCGAGCCACGTGAACCTCGCCCGGTTCCTCCGCCCGGACGTGACTAATGACCGGTAGATGTACGCATTCCTCTATGATTTGTGAGCACGACGACTGGCGCCGCATTCGGGGAGCGCCGGTCGTCACTCTGATTCAGGGAAGCCGGGGGCCGTGTATGGGGTGCCACCGGCGGATTTAAGGAGCAAGCGCGTTGAGATTCACCAAAATGCACGGGATTGGAAACGATTTCGTGGTTGTCAATGCTCTCGCGGAATTGCCGGAAGAGGCCAAGCTGCCCGAACTGGCAAAGAAGATGAACGATCGCAAATTCGGCGTCGGTGGAGACGGACTCATCCTGGTCCTGCCGTCAAAGGTTGCCGAATTCAAGATGCGGATGTTCAATCCGGATGGCAGTGAAGCGGAAATGTGCGGAAATGGAATACGCTGCTTTGCGAAGTATGTTTACGATCGAAAACTGATACCCGAGCCCCAGGTCAAAGTGGAGACACTCGCAGGCGTCAAAGTCCTGAAGCTGCTGACGCGAAGTGGCCGAGTCGAACAGGTCCGCGTGGATATGGGATCCCCGCGGTTATTGCGCTCCGAGATACCGATGCGCGGTGACGACAACGGCCGGGTCGTTGCTGAAGGACTTAAGTGCGAAGGGCGACGGTTCGACATAACCGCGGTAAACATGGGCAACCCACACGTGGTGATATTCGAGGAGAATGTCGATTCGGTCCCTGTCGCTCGGTTCGGTCCCGCCATCGAGAATCACAAATCCTTTCCCCAACGGACCAATGTCCATTTCGTCCAGATATGCGGTCCTGGGGAGATCATCGTCCGAACCTGGGAGCGCGGCGCGGGAGAGACACTTGCATGCGGTACGGGAGCGTGCGCCTGCGTCGTGGCTTCTGTGCTGAACAATAAGACGAATCGCTCCGTCGATGTCCATCTTCCCGGCGGCGACCTCCGTGTTGAGTGGACCGGGGATAATCGCGTATTGATGACCGGCCCCGCTGAAGAGGTTTTCGAAGGCACGTTTGATCTCTAACGAGGACCACGCATGAGTCGTTATGTTATTGGAGTTGATGTCGGCACGGGCAGCGCGAGAGCGGGCCTATTCAATGAATCCGGCGCGCTGCTGGCAGCGGAAACGCACCCGATAGTTACTTGGAAACCGCGCCCGGATTTTGTCGAGCAGTCATCCGAAGACATTTGGCGCGCTGTCTGTTCAACGGTTCAGTCGGTTCTTATAGCCGCCAATGTCGCACCTGGCGATATCGCCGGCATTAGCTTCGACGCCACTTGCTCCCTCGTCGTTCTCGACCGCGAAGATCAACCGCTCACGGTCGATCCGGATGGCGACCCACAGCGGAATGTGATCGTCTGGATGGACCATCGCGCCATG
>JAYTEU010000267.1:0-4465 GCA_043734985.1 Chthonomonadaceae bacterium | reverse complement strand
CGACCATGTCAAAGCGACAGGCGCACACATTAATGGCGCTCGCCGTTTCCATCATCGTGACTCAAATACTGTGCACTGCTCTGCTGCTCCGCAGTCTGGAACGTTCACGGACCGCGGCAGAATGGCAGCGGATCGATGGACTTAACAGCCCCAGCCGGGATAGCGCCGCCATCGCCACGGAAGTGAGTGGGGATGCCGTCCAGGCGGACGGCAGCCCGGTGACCGTGGAAGTGAGTGACGGTGCTCAAGCGGTTCCCACCTTCCAGCCTCCGCCTTCCGGCTTTTACGATCTGTCATCGGCGGAAGATGCCCTTACCGCCGGTCGGGAAGCGGTTATGCGCGAGCGGGCGGATGAGGCGACGCTTCGTGCTGAAATGAACCGCGCTCTCCGGAACTCGTCGACAACGCATGCTGCTTCGGCGGAGACAAATCGCTAAGAGCGTGTTCAAAAAGCGGCCCCCAGCCCCCAAATTTGGGGGAGTTGCTCCGCCCTCCGTCAGCCGGTTCCCCCAGACCGGGTACCCGCGTGCGGGTGGAGGGTTAGGGGCAATGCCTTTTAAATAAGCCTTCGGTCGACGGGTAAACCCTTCGCTATAGCGCCTGAGGCGGTTCGTCCTTCGGACGAGATTAGCATCCTGCCCGAAGGGCAGACGCCGCGCAGCGGCCTATAGCGAAGGGCGGGTACCCTCGTAATGAACACGCCGTCGTGCGTCTACTGTTCATTCACCTTAGGATCGGGGCCGCCCGATGGCTAGCTCTGGGTGCCGTCGCAATGGTAGGCGCTTATTTAAAAGGCATTGGGGTTAGGGGGCGCTTTCACACACTTTCGAGCTTCCAACCGCAAGTTGCAATGGCGGCCTGTCAGCCTCCCACTGGAAGTTGACAGGCCGTCTATTTTTGCCCGCAAAGACGCCCCTCAAGCCCAGACGAGATCGCGCGCCTCGAATACCGGCCCTTCCACGCAGGCGAGAACATAGGATTGGCCGGATTCCGATGCGGACGTTCGGACCGGTGTCGCGCAGCCCTGGCAGAGGCCGGTTCCGCAAGGCATACTCGTCTCTATCGAGAGCTGGCAGGGCAGCCCGCGCTCGATCGCTATCTCCCCGACGGAGCGCAGCATCGGCATCGGACCGCACGAGTAGATCGCCTTCGGTATGTTTTTGCCGGACTCCGAATCCAGAAGCGCCGTCAGCAGGTCGGTCGCCATGCCTCTCACCCCGCGCGAACCGTCGTCCGTCATCACGTGCAGCGCGATGTCCAGCGCCCCGAACTCCGTTACGCCGACCAGAAGTGACTCCGTGCGCGCGGCGTTGATCACCACGAGGGGCGCGGCGCAAGCCTTCGAGAGCTCCATAGCCAGAAAGTAGAGCGGGGGCGCGCCGAGACCGCCGGCCACGAGTATGTGCTGAGTACCGGGCTCGTCGTAAAGGTGGAAGGGCCTGCCGAGCGGGCCGAGAAGCGAGACTGTATCGCCGGCCTGCTTACGCGCCAGCCCGCTGGTGAAAGCGCCGCGCGCAAGATAGATCACGCTGCAGGTTCCGGCGTCCGGATCGACACGGTACAGGCTGAACGGCCGGCGCACGAGTGGCGCGTAGTTTTCCCCGAACAGGATTTCGACGAACTGTCCCGGGCGGGCCGACCGCGCGATGAGGGGGGCGTGGAATACGATCTCGAATTCGTGGCCCACGATCTGCCGCTGCTCCGTCACCGTGGCATCGACCTCATGCCGGGCGGAGCGCTCCCAGTCGGGCAGGGATAATCGAGCTGTCGGGTGAGGCAACTCACTCTGCTGCATCGGCTCAGCCTCGATCCCAGACAATGAGCGACGGGGCGGACGAGCAGGACGAATGGGCAGGGTGATGCGCCATCGGGTTAGCCGCGCTTCCGGAAGGTGAGCATGGCCGGAGCCGAGTCTCTCGCGCGGAGGTAGGTTAGCGAGAGCCATCCGGCCTTGCGGGCTACTATCTGTTTGGCAGTGCAGGTAAGTCCCACCTTCGGGTCGGCCGGCACGCGCCACGAGAGTATGCTCCCCTGCATGCTGACGTTCCACGCGCCCGCGGGAAGGTAAAAGTGGATCGTGTTCTCCTTCTCCACCTCTCCCAGCGCCGGTACATTCAAGGTGATCTCGTTCTCGCCGAGCAAGGTCGTGAGCACGCCGGTAAGAAAATCCGACGCCCTCGGGAAGGTAAGGCTGGACGCCGAGCGGGTATCCGACATAGCGTTTACGAGTACGGGCGTGCCGTAAAGCGTATCTACGTACATGGCAAGTCCCGTGTAGTAGTCCATTCCTTTCGCGCTTGTCGAGGTTATGAATTGGCCATTTGTGCCATCGGCCATTATACGGCGAATGAGCGGCCAGATAGCGCGCGCGTAGTACTCATCCAGGAGGGCGGGAGTTACGAAGGCAATCTCTTCGGTTTTGATCCGGCCGCTCTTCATATCCTCCCGAACCCACTTCAGGAAAAGGCGCTCTCCCAGTACGCCGTTGGCCCACTCCTCGGGCGCTTTGAAGCCGGCGATGCCTGGCAGGGCGTAGTGGCCATACTCGTGCGCGATCTCGCGGGCCCACTCGATATCGGAGCGTTCGCGGTGAATATCGTAGAGATAGATCTGGTTTTGAAACTGCTCGCCGCCTGTGTCCGGCGAAAGGCCAGGCTCCACGCGCTCCGTCAGCCATACGTTTACAGTCGGTAGGTTCACCGAATGGTCGTCGTGGATGCGCTCGTGGCGCTCGCCGTAGAGAACGAGCAATAGTTTAGCGACCTGCTTTACGAATGGGAGCGCGTCCTCGTTCGCCGCGCATACCAGGAACCGCCTTCGGTAGACCGGCTCCGTATCTCCCGTGCGTGAAGGAAACGCCGCGTAGACATGGCACGCCAGGTGGTAAGACCGTTGATACTTCTCGTCGTGGTAGTTCGGCTTGACATTGGGGATAAGAAGCAGGCCCGGGAATGCTCCCTCGATCACTTCACTGCTCGAATTGAACAGGCGTATCTGGGAACGCGTGAGATCCTGGAGCGGCGATTGGCCCGCCGCGGGAACGCCGAAACTGACCAGCGCCAAAGCCAGGCAGAGCAAGAGGATAGTTGTTGGCTCAGGATGCTTGCGCACGCGAGATCCTCCTGTTACTTTTTTTCACCAGGCATATGAAAGGTCGGACCGGCAGGCTGTTCCCTTTGCGTTGAGGGGTCCGGTCCCTCCAGGCTCCCCGCGCTCTCCTGCTGCCGCTGCGCCTCCTCGGCCGCTTTGTAGTCATGTCGGCGGATGGCATCGTCCTCGATGTTCACCCAGGCGCGCTTGATGTTCTCCCAGTTGTAATACCGGCTGCCACCCAGTTTCAGGCTTCGATGGTACCAGCTAACGGCAGCGTGGAAATCCTTCGCGGCGAACGCCTTACTCCCACGGTGGTACGTCCACTCCGCGTTCCAGGGCAGCCAGAATAGCGACAAAGCAGCCAGCGCGATGGTTAACGCCAGCGGCGCCGCCCAGATCAGCTTGCGGGTAGGGGCGAGGAAAAGCGCGCCGACCGCGAAGCCGAACAACAGGCCGCTGAAGTGGGCCACGTTGGCGATGTGCATAAAACCGGCGAGCGTGCCTACGATGCAAATTACGCCCCATACCAAAAACATCTGCATGTTGCGCTCGGTGGCGAGCCCGCGCCATTCGCGATACCGGTCCCGTCCCATCCACATAAGCCCGAACATGGCATACACCGCGCCCGATGCCCCGACACCCTGAATGCCCGTGACGGCAAGCTCGCAGCCGCAGGATACCGCCGCCGCCGCCGCAAGAAATAGTATAAACGCCCACGGAGCAAGCACTGCCTCCATCGCACGGCCGAGTTGTATGAAGATCATCATGTTGAACAGGATATGCATGATGTCGCCGTGCACGAAGAAGGTCGTTAGGAGCGCCCAATAGGCGCCGTCCCAAATCTGCGCCGCGCCTGGCGCTGCAATCATGCCTAACCGCGCGAGAACGGGAGACAAACCGGGACTGTGGTAAGCGAAGGTTAGGAAGGCGCACAGCACGCATAGTCCGTACGTGACGATCGGTTTTGGCGGTTCGGCGCGGAGTTTAGTTGAAAAATCCCAATCGGTGGGCATAATGGTTGTTCTTTACAGCGGAAAAAGTGTATGCTTCATTCTACCCTATGCCGGGCCGCCCGATTCCAACCCTTGGCCCGAGCCCGAAGTTTGGCGCTCCCGCCTGTTCGCGCCCGGGACATCGAGACGTGGATCCTGCTTTCGAATTTCGTATGCGGTCTCACACGTAATATACGTGATGGAGCTATCATAATGTTTTACTTAATAATGCGCGCATTTACCTATATTCTCATCAGGCCGATCTACGGTCTCTTCGTTTGGGGCGGGCTTCGCTTCGAGGGCCGGGAGAACATACCGAAGACAGGCGGCGTGCTGATTGCGCCGAACCATGTCTGTTACCTGGACCCGCCGACGGTCGC
>JAYTEU010000266.1:0-1519 GCA_043734985.1 Chthonomonadaceae bacterium | reverse complement strand
TCGTACTCTCCGCCGTAGCCCCGAATGATAACGGCGACGCGCTTACCCTTCTGCATCAAAAGCCGGCACAGCATCTGGGTCGTGGGCGTCTTGCCGGTTCCGCCCGTCGTTAGGTTGCCAACACAGACGACCGGGCACGTAAGATGTGTCGCTCTTCGCACGCCTATCCGGTACAGGAACAGGTAAAACTTCAGGCCGACAGCGTAAATTATCGCCAGTATAGATAAGACCGCTCTTATTATACCGGGAATCAGGCCACGGCGACCGCGAACCACGGAAACAACATACTTCTGTACCCGGCGGCGGCGGCTTTGGCTCTGTCCCACTTCGGAGGCACGGCCCAGCGTTGTCATGCGCTCTGGCCGCCTACGCTGCCCGCGAGGTCGGCCACCGTCTGAGCGTATCGCCTGGAGACACCCTGCTGCGCCATAATGAGCGCGCGAGCATTCTGCCCGATTATGGCTCGTTCCGCATCATTTTCGAGGAGCCGCCGCCCGCGCTCCGCCAGTTCTTCCGCGCTGCGCACTTCGAATCCGACCCCTGCTGCGACGGCCAGGTCGACTTCCGACCGAATCGTGGCCGTCTCCGGCCCGAAGAAGACGGGCTTGCCATGTGCCAGTGGCTGTACCAGGTTCTGCCCGCCTCCGTTAACCGTCGGAGGAAAGCTATTGCCGACGAAAGCGAACGCGGCGAGCGCGTAGACGTCGGCCAGCTCGCCCATCGTATCCAGAATAAGGTGCCTAACCGACTCAACATCGGCAAGCTGCGTTTTGCGTACCGGCTCCAGCCCGGCTACGTGCATTGCCTCCGAAAGCTCGGTCGCCCTGGCGATGTGCCGGGGCGCGATCAGAAGGCAGAGCGCGGGAGTTCGCTCCCGCATCCGCTTGTAGGCGCGGATAACCTCGGCCTCCTCCTCCGAGCTTCGCGTGCTGCCCGCGACGAAAATCGGAGTGTCCGGCGGGAATTTGAGGCGTGCTCGCGTCTGAATTAACTCGTGGTCGGACAACTGGGTGATCTCCTGATCGAACTTCGAGTTGCCCACTACCTCAATTCGGTTGGAAATCCCGTCTCCTCCCAGCGATCGCACTCGCGACGCATCGGCTTCCGATTGGACCTGCAGGCGATCCATATTAGAGAGCATCCAGCGGAACAGGCCGGAGCCAAATCGCACGATCCTGCGGTAACTTCGCTCGGTAATTCTCCCGTTCACCATCACCGTCACCGCGCCGGATCGCTTAAGCTCGTGAAGCACGTTCGGCCAGAGCTCGCTCTCCAGACTGACGAAAACGCGCGGCCGCAATTGTCGGACGACCGATCTTGCGACCCAGGGCAGGTCGAATGGGAAGTAGAAAATCGCATCCACGTACTGCCGCGCCTGCTGTTCCGCCATCTCCATCCCGGCGGGCGTCGTGACCGAGAACACAATATTGTGATCCTGAAGCAGCGCGCGTATCTCTCGTACTATCGGAACGGCGGCTACAACCTCGCCCGCAGAGACCGCGTGTACCCATATGCGGGG
>JAYTEU010000265.1:0-4790 GCA_043734985.1 Chthonomonadaceae bacterium | reverse complement strand
GAATTCGACACGCCGCAGGACGATGGCGGCTGGCTCACCACCATCCGGTTCGACGACGGCAGCAGTGAGACGCTGGACACCGCCCCCGACGGCTCCATCGTAGAGAAGCTCTACGGACCGGACGGCAGCGTCGATGCTTCGGGCTCGCTCAACTCCAACGGCCTGGACAACATTACATTCAACGACGGATCGCAGGAAACAATAGACGTAGACCTTGGCAACGACACAAGCTCTGACAACTCCGATGGTTCGGGATCGAACCATCGAACCGCCCAATCCCTTAAGCGGAGACCAAGATGAGACTGTTGATACTCGGCGGAACGGTGTTTCTGGGGCGAGCGCTGGTCGATGCCGCGCAGGAGCGTGGCCACGCGGTCACGCTCTTCCATCGCGGCAAGCACAACCCGGACCAGTTTCCAGGGGTCGAACGTATTCTGGGTGACCGCAACACGGACCTGGACCGCCTAAAGGATCGAACCTGGGACGCTGTGATCGACACGAGTGGCTACTTCCCGCGCCAGGTCACGGCGTCGGCCCGCGCCCTTGCGAACGCCGTTGGGCACTACACCTTCGTTTCCACCATCTCTGTTTACGCCGGTTTCCAGGAGATCGGTATCGACGAGACCGCTCCTGTCGGCGCCATCGAAGATACGACCATGGAAGAGGTTACCGGCGAGAGCTACGGTCCGCTTAAAGCGCTCTGCGAGCAGGCGGCGGAAGCGGAAATGCCGGGCCGAGCGCTTAACATCCGGCCCGGCCTCATCGTCGGCCCGTACGACCCCAGCGACCGATTCACCTACTGGCCTCTTCGAGTGGCGCGCGGCGGAGTCGTCCTCGCTCCCGACCGGCCGGAAATCCTGGTACAGATCATCGACGTGCGGGATCTCGCGGAGTGGAACATCCGAATGGTGGAAGAGGGCCGCACCGGGGTCTACAACGCCACGGGTCCCGCCGAACCGCTTACCATGGGGACCGTGCTGGACACCTGCAAATCCGTATCGGGCAGCGACGCCGTCATGCGGTGGGCGACTGCATCCTTCCTGCTGGAGCACGAGGTCGCGCCGTGGACCGAAATGCCGCTCTGGGTGCCCGAGAGCGAAGGCGCGGGCTTCTCCGCCATAGACTGCTCGAAGGCCATCCGCGAAGGGCTAAATTTCCGACCACTCAAAGAAATCGTCCGCGACACGCTGGCGTGGGCTGGAACCCTGCCGGAGGACCGCGAACTACGTGCCGGTATCAAGCCCGAAAAAGAGGCATCAGTTCTCGCAAAATTGGGATCATCACTTAGCTGCAATGCTTTTTAAGTAAGAGCCGGTTAAGCATTGAGTCCGCGTAAGCGGACTTCGTAAACTCGAGTACCCTTTGGGTTCGGCATTTCAATGCAGCGGCGCCCCGTGCCCTTATCTAAAGGGCATTGCGCTTAACTCCCCTGGTTCGAAGCCACGACTGGTTCTGCCTCCGCGACTTTGTTACTGCCGCCCGAGTAATGAAGCGGATCGAAATTGGTAGCTGGACTGCCGATCTCCGAATCCGTAAGATAGTGTTCAGCGTGGTTAACAATGCCGTCCGGTTTCATATCCTTGGAACCTGTCGCACGCAGCAGTTCGTTCGGATTCGCCGTACCGGGCTCCCCGGCGGCGCGAAGCAATACCTTCCCGGAATCGCCCTGCGCGCTCGCACTGGAGGACGCCCTCAGCAGCGTTTCGCTAGCCCTGGCCCGTACGGCCCGCTGCCGCAATGCGGGCAGGCATTCAACCGCGGCGATGCGCAGTGCATCACACCGCGCCGTAAGCCCCTCTCCCGTCGCCAGCTTTTCTACGGGCGGGATCGCCTTCTCGTCGCCAACCTGCTCCAGCGCCTTCAAGATCGCCAACTGTAGGTCAACCGTATACGTTCTCGCTCCCAAAGCCTTGTACAGTTCCGCGCGCTGTTCCGCGTCGAGCAGATGGCTGTCCGTTGCGCTCAGCTTCGGCAGCAGCGCTGTCAGCTTCACCCGCGCCGACTCGGCGATCTTCTTGTCTCCATAACCCAGCGCCAGCGCCCACCAGCCGACCGCGCGCGGATCGTCGAACTCCGCAAGGGCATTCGTCGCATTCTTTTGCGCGGCGGAGACGGCCAGAGACCCACCGATAACTGCGGTCATAGTGCCGAACTGGCTGAAGACCTGAAACAGCGGTTTATGACCAAACATCATCGGAATGAATATCATCGCCGCAACAAGAGCGAAATAGGCGGCGAAAACGACTGCGATCCCGCGCCGGCGCTTTCGACGGTCCGCTGTCTCTTTTTCAAGCAGCGCGAGCAATACATCCAATTTGGTAGCCCCGAGCGCATCCAGCGCATGTTGGGCGACAATTCGGTCGCCCTCTTTCTTGCTGCTCAGTTTCTCGACAGCCTTCTTGATCGCACCAATCTGATCGTCAGACACTCGCCCCTCCGCAAATTTCTCTTTACCCGCACACCACTACTGACTCCCGGTATCTCAATAGGGTTTCGCCTCGTTGTCCATGCCGACGGAAGGATAATCACCACGCCACACCGAATCTCCGCCCAACACTAAACCAACTATTAGACAGGCTGGGGGCGGAATCATGATCGAGAACGGCGGCTATATCCGGGATCTACTGCGCAGTGAAGGCGACCGCTCGGCTGTCGCGCACGGCTGGGTAAAGACCCGGCGCGACAGTAAGGGCCTCCATTTCGTGCAGATCAACGACGGCTCCTGCTTCGCGGATCTCCAAATAGTAATCGAAGCGAACGTGATCCCGGAGGAGACGCTTAAGGATGTGACCACCGGCGCGTGCGTGCGCGTGACCGGCGACCTGGTCGAGTCGCCCGCCGCGGGTCAGGCCGTGGAACTAAAAGCGAAAGAGATTCACGTGTTCGGCGCCGCCGACCCTGCCACCTATCCTCTTCAGAAGAAGGGCCACTCGATGGAGTTCCTGCGCGATATCGCACATCTGCGTACGCGCTCGAACACATTCGGGGCCGTCTTCCGCGTTCGCAATGCACTCGCTCGGGCCATCCATCTGTTCTACCAAGAGCGCGGCTTCCTGTACGTACACACGCCCATTATCACCGCATCCGATGCCGAGGGCGCGGGCGCGATGTTCGGCGTCACCACCCTCGACCTGCAGAACGTGCCGCGAGCCAAAGAGGGTCCCCACGCGGGCGGAGTCGATTACTCGGCGGATTTCTTCGGCAAGCCGTCGTTCCTCACGGTCAGCGGGCAGTTGGAAGCGGAGATATTCGCCCTCTCCTTCTCCAACGTTTACACCTTCGGCCCCACGTTCCGCGCGGAGAACTCCAACACGCCGCGACACCTCGCCGAGTTCTGGATGATCGAGCCGGAGATGGCGTTCTGCGATCTCCAGGGCAATATGAAGCTCGCGGAGGAGTTCCTAAAGTACATTATCCGCCACGTAATGGAAACCTGCCCCGACGATCTCGAGTTCTTCAACAAGCGCATCGACAATACGGTGCTGGAGACGCTGGAGAACGTGGTCGACAGCCAATTCGAACACGTCACCTATACGGAAGCAGTCTCGATCCTGGAGAAGAGCGGCCAGTCCTGGGAGTTCCCCGTTCACTGGGGCTCGGACCTGCAGTCGGAGCACGAGCGCTATCTCACCGAGCAGACCTTCAAGAAGCCCGTGATCGTGACGAACTACCCGAAGGAGATCAAAGCCTTCTATATGCGCGAGGACGAGGACGGGAAAACCGTGCGGGCCATGGACGTTCTCGCCCCACGCATCGGCGAGATCATCGGCGGGAGCCAGCGCGAGGAGCGATACGACGTCCTGCTGAACAAGATCAAGGCGCAGGGCTTGAGCGAAGAGTCCTACTGGTGGTACTTGGAGCTTCGAAAATACGGCTCCGCCCCGCATGCAGGGTTCGGGCTAGGATTCGAGCGCGTAATGCTCTACCTCACCGGAATGAAGAACATCCGCGACGTAATCCCCTTCCCCCGCACGCCGGGCAGCGCCGATTTCTAATCTGCGATTAGCCCCTTCCTGCGCCGCTCGGCATTGACGCGGTCACGGCGCCTGGTCAGCTCCTTGCGGCAGTCCGGGTAACTCCACAACCGGCCGTACTTCTACCGTACCGCTGCGCGCCATCGGGATCTTCGCGGCAATCGAGATCGCCTCGTCGAGATCGGCCGCATCCACCATGAAGAAGCCGCCAAGCTGTTCGTGCGTCTCCGCAAAAGGCCCGTCCGTGACTAGTCGCTTGCCTTCGCGCACCCTGACGCTGGTTGCAGCCGATGTCGGATGCAGTGGCGCGGCGGACACAAACTTTCCGGCGGCATGGAGGTCGAAAGCAAGCTGCGTCGACTCGCGATAGCACGGCTCCCTTACGTCGTCCGTCAGCATCCCTTCGTTTGCATAAATCAGCAGCATGTACTTCACGAAACTAACTCCCATCCCATCGTGCCCCTGATCGAATTCCAAGCATTCAATTGGCGCCAATAGGTCACAATCTCAAGTAGCGCAAACGCATTGCGTGCGGAGCACGCCCGGCCGTAGGCCTCTCTGCCGGGTCGTTTATCGACCCGGCAGTGTGGCCGATCAGGCGGCCTTCTCGCAATTGACCATCCACGGGATTCCGAAGCGGTCGGTGGCCATTCCGAACCGGTGAGCCCAGAACGTCTGACCGAACGGCATCGAAACTTGGCCGCCTTCAGCAAGTGCGTTGAAAATCCGCTCCGCCTCCGAAGGGTCTTCGATCATCAACGAAATGGAGGTGCCGGCAGTCGGCTTAAAATACTCCGGCGGACAGTCCGATCCCAT
>JAYTEU010000264.1:0-4365 GCA_043734985.1 Chthonomonadaceae bacterium | reverse complement strand
GTCCAGCGCAACGGTCGTGCCCACCGCGACGGAAAGCGGCTGCCCGAGTATCCTTACCGACTTAATCGTGGACGTGAGGCCCAGGTCGACCGGGTTCATACCCTGCTTCACAGTCACCGGAACCAAGGCCGAGGCGACGGTTGCGCCCTGGCCGTCCGCCCCCACTCGCGCGGAACACGCGAGAACGTAGTCACCCTCGTTCAGTAATTGCGCAAACGTCACGGTCTGGCTGGAGGGCTTATCCGAAGGTCGGTTGACTATAAGCCTGTAGCGTGATTCCGGAGAGTCCTTTGGATAGAGCTCGAAAAAGAGGCTGGAGGCATAGGCCGGCACATATCGGCCGGAAGCGTCTTGCGCCGCCCTGGCGGGCCAGGCGATACGGACCTGCACCTGACCGGTTCGCGTGTGGCTGCCGTTGGAGCCGGAGCCACATCCGGCAAGCTGAAGCATTGCGACGCATACGAGCAGCGCCAGGTAAATCCGGGATCTTTCAGTGGACATTGATCGGCACTCCTCCTACCAGATTCGTAATCGCGGTCAGATCAGGCATCTTTGGTATCGTTGATAGATCCACAGGCGTCAGGCTTCGTGACGGGACGTACCCAACTCCTGAACAGAGCAATTGCGCCGAGGTAATCGCGGGAATTTGCGCAAAGGTCGCCTGGGGTTCCCGGCGAAGAACCCGGGCGAACGCCGTAGAGATGAACGTGAGCCTTGTAGGAGACTCCCATTTGGGAACGATCGTTTCCGGATAGAGCTTGGAAATATCGTAGAATAGCCCGGCAATGCAGATCAGCACGTTGCGAAAAGTACGCGGGCAGTCCGGCAGTTTCTTAATCCCGCTGACAATCGCCCTGTAGTCGCTCACATTAGGATTAGTTGGATCGAGGACGCAGACGTCGGAAACGAGATTCCCATTCGCATTCCCATTCGCATCGTCGCCGGATTTACCGACTTCAAGGTATGAGCTAATCCCCCCGGATTTGCTGATCTGATCCAGCTCCGAAAGTGTGGCAATCGACACTGCGACTACCAGGCGCGCGGTGGGAACGGAGCCATTCAAGAGCTGCTGGCTCACAAGCAGGTCACGGTCGCGCTTAACAACCTCCCATCGCCGCTTCTGCGGCGCGCTGCCGCACGTGGCCACGGTGGTTTCGAGATCTGCCAGGAACTGGAGCGCCTGTGCACCCGTTATAAGCGAGCCGAGGGCGGATCGCGTGGTAATGAGCGCGGTCGTCAGGGCCTGCAGGAAGCCATATATCTTACTGACGATCTGCACCTGGCACGCGGCCGAATCGCCGGTGGCTCCGGGCCAGCTCGTTCCATCGGTCGAAGAGAGCAGCCTATCGATCGTCTGCTGCGCCGCCGGCAGTCCGCCAACGAGGGCGGCGATATTCCGTCCAAGTCCGGTGTTACTTAATCGCGCCGTCACATCATAGTGGGCTTTGGTCGTGTCCACGGTTTGAGGAAACGAGTCGGTCAGGGCGGCCGTGCTGAGAGTCAGCCGCGCAAGCGCTCCCGTAAACGTCTGGGCAAAGTTCTGAATTCCGGTCGCTCCCAGCGATTCGTCATCGGTCTGAGTAAGTGCAGCGCCGGCCTTCCGGTATCCGGGTGAGAACGGCAAGTTCGGAAGGATCGAATCGATCTGACCGAGTTTGTCACCGATATTGGCAGCAGACACAGCGTTGGTCATGTCCAGTTTCCAGGTGTCCTGGGGCGTGATGTTTCCAGCCGCAGTTAGCGCATCCACCCATGTATTGAACGCATCCGCGACGAGGCCGTAGGCGGCGAGGCGATCCGATTCCGCCGTTCGGGCCAGCGCCCAGGCACGAGCCTCCGTCAGCCCCGCGACCTGCTGCACAACAAAGAGCGTTCCCGTGACGCTGATCGCCGCGTAGTTCTGAGCGATCATTGCGGCAAGCCACTGCTCGTTGTTTACTGCATTGGAACCGGATAGCGTGTTGTTCTTGGTTACGGCCGCCGCCCCGGCTCCGAGATCGTCGAGCATCAACGCAAGGCTGCAGAATCGCTCGTATGCCGAGCGAGTGGCGTTGACACCGATCGCAAGCGCCTGAATAACGGTCTTCACATCGGTGGGCGCGCGGGAGCTCCGGCCAGGCAGATCACGAAGGGCATCCATCGCGCCGGAGGTTCCGAACCAGGTGTCGGTTGTGCCCTGGACGATCGTCGAGAACTGATTCAATTGAGCCACTAGATCGCCCTTGATCGCCGTGCGATCCAGCCCGCCGAGCGCCACCGGCCCCGCGCCGCTGGTGCTGCTGCCTCCACCGCAGCCGGCGAGCGCGGCGGAGACGGCCGCGCCGCCGAAGAGGAAGAGCGCCTCCCGGCGCGTGATCCTAGGGCAATTCGGCTGTTTATCGTTCTCGGAAGCGCGTGTACCGCTTTTCATATTCTCCTCCTTCGTTGGTGTTTCTGTCATCCCTGGTCACATCAGGGCAATGTATATTCCTGATCGAGAACGATCATCTTGTTTCCCTGAGGAGTCTGCTGGTCGATGGCCGGCTGAAGCAGCGTGGTCACGCCGGCGGGCGTCGTAAGGTAGACAGGGCCGATTCCCGCGTGGATACCGTACCAATCCTGGACCTGGATCCGGATCTTATCGCCCGATTTCGCAGCGAAGTGAAATGGGCCGCGATAGCCGGAATAGGCCCCACGTACATCGTAAAACAGGGTGACACCGTTTAGCCAGAGGCCCAGATTATCGTCGACGCCGAAGGGGCCGCCGGCCGAATCGTTCAAGGAATAATCTCCACCACCGATCGTTACGGTGCCGAACACAGTACCGATATCCGTGTGTTTATTGCCGTCGATTACCGTTGCCTTCACGGAGATGCCATCCGTGCTGCCCACGGTTGCATTATCCTTTGCGCGGTAAGTGACCGTGCTGTCGGTTGACACGAAGTCGTTCCCGACGTGTCCCTTCGTATCCTCGAGATGTCCTCCGCCCCCGGTTATGGACCACGTGTACGTAATGCTAAGCCCGGTCGAGTTGGCAACGACCGCCATGATCGACGTTGTACTGCCGGCAGCAACGGTTGCGTCCTTGGGCATCAGCTTAACGAAGAGGAGTTTGAACACGTTGCTAGCGCGGCCATCTACGCGTACCAGGATAGTGGCGGCGTCGACGCCGGCCGGCAGACTCGCAACGACCTGTGTTGCAGTCCAGCTCTTGACGGAGACGGCAGTGCCGGCAGTAGGGCCGGCGCCGGGCGCACCGGCTGCGGCGTTGATCTCCAACGAACCCTGGTTTGAACCGAAGACACCCGTCAGCGTGACTTCGTTCTTCGCTGTATCGACCATTGCATCGCGGATGCTCGGCACAATGACTCCGAGGCTGCCTGAGCCCGCGGTGAACATGAGCTTGGCATTTGGCTTAGGAATTACGCCAGGGGAAGTGTCGAACGGCAGACCGGTGTCCGGACTTATGGTCGTGGACATTGCCGATTGAAGCTCCCCCCAATCAAGCGGCGGTTTCTTAGGATTGTCCGTTGGCATTACAACCCCTTCGCCCACCATACGGTCAAAGAAAAACAAGGATGCTGTAAACGCATTCAAGTCCCAGACGGGATGAGACCATCCAACGTAGAGGCCCGCGCCTGCAGTAATGCAAGCGGCCTTGAACCCGGCGTTGTCGCCCGAACAGGCGGTGAGGTACAAAAGGCTATTTCTTCCGAAGTGCATGTACTGGGAGACGAACTGTGCGGTGATGGCGTAGTGGTTTTCAATGTGGCCGTCTCCAAGCGCGGCCATATAGCACAGCTTGTTCGAATTCAGGTCATCCTTGTAAGCTTTGTCCAGCGATTGGGTAGCAAACGTGCTGGTCCACAGTGCAAAAAAGCTCTTGCCTCCCGATCGCAGTTCACCGCTTCCCCCGTGGCCGGCCATATAAAAGATGCCGTCTCCCTGGACCAGTTTCAATTCCTCTACGGTGCCTGAAAACGCTACGTTTCCCGGGGCCTGGTAGCCGTAGTTCTTGAGCAATCCACCTAAAGGGGCTGCAATGTGTAAGAACGACGTGCCCATTGCATCGTAGACATGCACGACCGGCAGAAGAGGCAAGTCCGTCCCTGCGGCACGTGTCCCGCGCGCCGGCTGGGGCATTTTAACCTGTTTCCCAGGATCCGTGGGCCGGTTGTTGCAGACAATAAAGACGCGGCCATCGGTGAATCGTCCCCAGGCGCACAGATCGTCCGAGACACCCGACGCCTCGAACTCCGGCCGCGCCGCCATAAATGCGGCGAGCTGATGGTTCTCCGCATCACGGTCCGTGTGAGGCATACCCTCGAAGAGTGTGGTAACGGCGTTGATCGCAGCCGTGCGCTGCGCGTCGCTAATCGTCCTCGT
>JAYTEU010000263.1:0-4973 GCA_043734985.1 Chthonomonadaceae bacterium | reverse complement strand
TCGAAAAGGCGTTCCTTTCCGGCGCGAAGGAGCGGCAGATGGACGGCCTCAAGGGTCACCGGTCAGTCGGCGGTTTTCGGGCGTCGATCTACAACGCCTTCCCGGTCGAGGGCTGTCGCGCGCTCGCGGACTACCTGCACGAATTCGCGGCAGCGAACAAATAATCCACCCGTCTCAGTTCGGCCGCACGCCCGAAGTTGGTGCATGGACCCATTGGGACTTGTAACCCACGAGGATATTGACGCGGCCTACCCCGCCATTCGGGACGTCGTTCACCACACGCCGCTGATCGAATGCAGCAGCCTGACGGAGCGCTGCGGCGTTACGGCAGGTTCGCTCTTCTTCAAAATGGAGAACCTTCAGCGGACCGGCTCGTTTAAGATCCGGGGCGCTTACCATCGGCTATCTCACCATTCGGATGCCGAACGCGCCGTGGGCGTCGTCGCCGCTTCGGCGGGGAACCATGCTCAGGGCGTGGCGCTCGCCGCGCGGCTGACAGGCGTACGAGCCACGGTGTTCATGCCCGAATTCGCCAGCATCGCCAAGATACAGGCGACGCGGAACTATGGCGCGGAGGCGGCACTATGACCAGAGAAAACTACTCCACGATCCTTGAGAGCGAAACCGGGGGCGTGATCGAGATCGCCCTGAACCGGCCGGAGGTTCGCAACGCCTTCGACGAGACACTGATTGCGGAATTGACCAGTGCAGTTAATGTCGCCTCCGAGGCCCGATGTCGCGCCCTCGTTTTGCGCGGCGCGGGTCCGGCATTTTGCGCGGGCGCCGATCTTAATTGGATGGCGCGTTCGGCCGGCTTTTCCCACGACGAGAACCTGGAAGATGCCCGCCGCCTCCAGCGCATGTTCGCCGCGATCGCGCACTTTCCGGGCGTCACGATCGCCCTGGTGCACGGCGCGGCGATTGGCGGCGGAGCGGGCCTCGCGGCCGTCTGCGATGTTACGATTGCCTTGGATGCCACGGTCTTTGCGCTGAGCGAAGTGCGGCTCGGCCTGGTACCCGCCGTAATTGCGCCGTATGTTATTGAAAAGATCGGACCGGGCGCGGCGCGAGCCTTGTTCGTCACCGGCGAACGATTCGATGCCGCCAAAGCCTTTCGCATCGGCCTGGCGCAGCACACCGTCGCCGACGATCGACAGCGCGATGCTCTGTTGGCCGACACTTTGAAGCGAGTCCTCGAAGCCGGTCCCCATGCCATAGACACGGCCAAGCGCCTGATCCGACAGGTTACCGGTAAGGACCCAGACGATGCCGCGGCATTCACTGCCGAGTGTATCGCCGCCCTCCGCGTCGGCCCCGAGGGCCAGGAGGGACTGCGCGCCTTCCTCGAAAAGCGGCAACCGGCATTCGTCGAAGCGCTGCCCGAATCAACCCTTTCTGCCGTAGTTGCCCAACAGTGAGTTAACAGGTTGCGTTAGTATTTTTCTGGCAGGGCAGCCATGCAAATCATAGACAAACCGATGCAAGGTTATGTATTGCTTGGATTGCGACAGTACCCAGTGGGTACCCGACCTTCGCGTTGCGACGAGGATTGGCCGTGCCAGCGTCAACAGGCTCTGGCAGCACCCGGAGGTACCCGACCTTCGCGTTGCGACGGGTAAACCCTTCGCTATAGGCCGCTGCGCGGCGTCTGCCCTTCGGGCACGGTGCGGACTTGTTCATTTGAACGCGCAAGAGATGCCGTCTTCGCGTTTCTTTGCGGTTTTGCAGCTTTGCGAGAGGAACTCCTCTGCTTCGTGACTTTGTGTCTTTGTGTGAGTCTTGAATCCGGGAGGGCGCTATATGGCCGAAATGCGGCAGCTTGGGAAGAGTGGTCCGGTGATTTCCACGGTGGGCTTTGGAGCCTGGGCTGCAGGCGGGCCGTGGAAGGTGGGCTGGGGTCCGCAGAGCGACGACGATTCCATCGCGGCGATCCGGCGCTCGCTGGAGCTTGGCTGCAACTGGATCGATACCGCCGCGATCTACGGGCTGGGCCACTCCGAAGTGGTGGTGGGGCGCGCGCTGGAGGGTCTCGACCGTGCCTCCGTTATCGTCGCCACCAAGTGCGGGCGCGTCCCGGATGAGACCGGCACGCCCCACAGCGACCTGCGCCCCGCGGGCATTCGGCAGCAGTTGGACGATAGCCTGCGCCGCCTGAATATGGACTATATCGATCTTTACCAGATCCACTGGCCGGACAACGAGACAGGCACGCCCCTGGAGGAGTCCTGGGAGGCGATGGCCGCGCTCAAGACCGAAGGAAAGGCGCGCTTCCTGGGCGTCAGCAACTTCAGCACGGAGCAGCTTGCTCGGTGCGAGGCCGTCCACCATATCGACAGCCTTCAGCCGCCATACAGCCTCCTCAAGCGCGAGATCGAGGCGGACGTTCTGCCCTGGTGCAGGGACAACGGCGTGGGCGCGATCGTCTACAGCCCCATGCAGGCCGGGCTGCTTTCCGGTACGTTCGACCTGGAGCGCGTCGCCGAGGACGACTGGCGGCGGCGCAACCCTGTCTTCCAGGAGCCGCAGCTTTCGAAGAACCTGGCCTTCGTCGAGCGACTGCGCCCGATCGCGGCGCGGCACCACAAGACGGTCGGGCAGCTCGCAATCGCGTGGACCTTAGCACAGCCCGGCGTCACAGCGGCCATAGTCGGCGCGCGGCGCCCGGAGCAGGTAGACCAGAACGCGGGCGCGATGGCGTGGCGCCTGACCGAAGGCGAGCTTCACGAGATCGAGGCGGCATTTGCCTGAAAACCGGCCGACCCTACCCTATACCATTGAAGGAATTCCCATGAACCGTTTCGCAGCAATCGCAATCGCCATCGCCCTTCTCGGACTCCTGTTCGCCCGGCCTGTGCTTGCCGCCGATGACTACAACCTTGGCCCGGACTCGCTGCCACAGCCCGGTGTGCCGAAGGGCGAGATCAGCCGCTACTCGGTGGTGAGCAAAGTGTTTCCCGGCACGAAGCGCGACTACTCCGTCTACGTTCCCAAGCAGTACGACGCGGCCAAAACCGCGTGCGTCATGTTCTTTCAGGACGGCGGCGGCGGGCTGAACGTGAACACAGTGTTCGACAACCTCATCTTCAAGAAGGAGATGCCGGTCACCGTCGCGATCATGATCCCGCCGGGCGTGGCGCCTGCCGCCGGGCCGAACGCCCTGCCACGCTACAACCGGAGCCACGAGTACGATGGGATGAGCGGTGACTACGCTCGTTTTCTGGTGGAGGAGCTTCTTCCCGAAGTCGGCAGGAAGCTCAACCTCAGTAAGGACCCGAACGACCGGGGACTGTGCGGGTCCAGTTCCGGTGGGATCGCGGCGTTCACCGCGGCCTGGCAGCGGCCGGACCAGTTCCGTCGCGTCATCTCCTTTATCGGCAGCTATACCGATCTCCAGGGCGGCAACCTATACAACTCCCTGATACGCAAAATGGAGCCGAAGCCCCTGCGGGTGTTCCTCCAGGACGGCAGCAACGACCAGGACATCTACTCCGGAAGCTGGCCCAACGGGAACAAGGAGGTCTACGACGCGCTGAGATACTCCGGGTACGACGTCAAGTTCGTGCTCGGCGATGGCCCGCACAGCGGACGCCACGGCGCTTCCATACTGCCCGACGTCCTGCGCTGGTTGTGGCGCGACTATCCGGCGCCCATTGCGCAGCCCAAGTCCGGCCGCTGGCCCCTGAATGAGGCGTGGATACCCGGCGAGAACTGGTCGCAGGTTGCGGGCATTACCGGTCCGTTCGGGGGCCTCGCCGCCGCTGCGGACGGGTCGGTCTGGGTCTCCCTTCCGCGAGAGAACAAGATCCTCTGCGTTGGCGCGAACGGCGCAGTCGATGCGCGAAAGACAGTCACCGGCGTCCGGGCTCCCGCGGGGATCGCCTTCGGGCCGGATGGGATGCTAGTCGTTTGCGAGCCGGATTTGAAGCGGATCGTGCGGGTCCAGACTGCGGGCGGCACGGCAGGAGTTCGGTTGCGTGACATGGATTCGAAGGGGCAGTTGCGCGCGGTTCTCGCGGGCGAGAGGGCGGACGATCGGGGGAAAATCCAGGTCGTTGTTCGGGAGGCCGTAAGCAGCCACCTCGTCGTCAATCATGCGGGCGAGATCTACTTTACCGACGACCGTGACGGCAAGATCTACTTCGTGCCGACTAAGGGGCAGAAGCGCGTGGTCTCCACGGAGGTTCCGGGCGCGAGCACGCTTACGCTGACGCCGGACCAGACGCTGCTGCTAGTCACCCAATCGCGGCTGAGCAAATGGGGCTATTCGCTCCAGGTGCAGCCCGGCGGCGACGTTGCCTACTGCCAGGAGTACTACGATCTCCAGGTTCCGTACGGCCAGTTGGGCAGCGGCGCTTCCTCCCTGGTTACCGACACAAACGGCTGGCTGTACGTCGCCTCCGCATCCGGCATCCAGATGCTCGACCAGGCCGGGCGCGTGAACGGCATCCTCGCCAACCCGGTCCCGCCAGGCGCGCCGTCCGGCTCCGACTGCCTGGCCTTCGGCGGCCCCGACCGGACCACGCTCTACGCCGCGCAATCCGGCGCTCTCTACCGGCGAAGGGTCAAAGCTAAAGGGGCGCTGCCCTCCGAAGCGCCGATCAAGCCCCCGGCTCCAAGGCTTTGAGCGGCAGGCGGCGGCGCTTGGGAGGCCCAACTCGGCCATAAGACTTTTCGCCATCCCGCTATCGGCGCGGACCGTCGCATGCACCCCTTCGGAAGTTTTTTCGTAGGCCCACAGTTATCGTTAAGCGTGACAAACTAGGATGAAGGTTTCCGGGCTATACCGCCAACCCTCATCCTCTCAACCTTTTGCCAACTACAGCCCGTGTTTTTGCATTCCAATTTAAACGGATACTCCGACGAATAATCTTGCTCTTTCCGGGTATAACTACGAGCATGAACCTTAAAGAGATTAATCGTTACCCAAAAGACAAGGTCCGCTCGCTCTTCGGACTGACACATGAGGCCCTTGC
>JAYTEU010000262.1:0-5798 GCA_043734985.1 Chthonomonadaceae bacterium | reverse complement strand
TCGGCCATCGGCGAACGGCAGATGTTTCCGAGGCAGACGAAAAGAACACGGATCATAAGCGTAATGAGAACCTTTCAGTCATGCGGTTCCGGCGAGCCGGCACGAAGCAGGAGATCGGGCGAAACCTCCTGCGGCGCGGATGCGCCGCGCAGAAGGCCGTCGCTTGGCGCATGGCCCGCGCGCAGTAGCATTGCGGGAGCTTCCTCTTCCGCAATCCGTGTCTCCAGGCGGTGCAGAGCGGTCTCCACGGCTTCGCGCAGCGGCTCAGAACCGCAAGGGCCGGCGGCACGATCGCGCAGCGCCCGAAGCGCTCTTACCTGAGCCGCGCCGCCGATCCGTGCAACGACTTCCAGGATCGGAATTACATGGTTATCCGTCACCTCACGTGAAGGGTACACCATAGTAACGTTTTCGTGAAGCAAAGAGGGGAAATCCTTCGGGGCGGCAGCACGTTTTGAAATGGCGAGGCCACTGAGCAATGCGTCGAAAATCACCAGGGTGTCCGTACGCTCTGAGTTGGTGAGACTGTCTGAATGCGCCAATACGGCAGCGGCGAGCTGCATCCTCGCCCATAGTCCCGTGTAGGGAATACCGAGAGGGTCTCGGAGCAGATTTATAGAAAACAAATCCAGAAAACCCCATCCCCTTGTGGGTGGGGATGAATGGATTTCCGCTTGCAAAATCGAGCCTAAAGCGAGCATTTTGTCCCGGCGCGTAGCCGAGAACCCCGACTACGTGTCGGGGCAACTCTGCCATTAGCAGGACCTACTATTTGTGCATTTCTGTGTCATAATAATACTGTGAACCTGAAACGCACAAAGATTAGATTATACCCTACTAAATCGCAGGAGCGTCACCTCGACGACACTCTGGAGATTTGCCGGGGACTCTACAACTCGCTCCTCAACAGCAGGAAGTGCGAGTATGAGGTCAATGAGAAGTCTTTGTCCTTGCACGACCAAATTCGGGCGATCACTTCCTACAAACCCGATTTTCCAGAACTGAAAACCGTTCACAGCCAGGTACTGCAAAATGTCGCTGTCCGTATTGACCTGGCTTTTCAAGCCTTCTTCCAGAGGCTCAAGAAAGGCGACGCACCGGGGTTTCCTCGCTGGAAAGGAGAAGGGTACGACTCCTTCACCTATCCGCAAACAGGCTTTTCCATCCAGGAAGGTTCCATCACGATTTCTAAGGTAGGAACCATCAAAGCAGTCGTGCATCGAGAAGTCACCGGCAAGATCAAAACCTGTACGATCCGAAGACAGGGTGAGAAATGGTATGCCTCCTTCTCCCACGAAGTCGAAGAGGAGCTACTGCCTCCGACCGGTGAAGCCACGGGTATTGATGTCGGCATTGAAAAGTTTGCCGCTCTGTCGGATGGAACCTATATCGACAACCCCAGGTTCTTCCGCAAGGAAGAGAAGGCTCTCGCCAAGGCGCAGAGAAAACTTGCCCGACAGAAAAAGGGCAGTAAGGCAAGACGAAAAGCCAAAAAAATAGTACGCTGCGTCCATGAACGAATTGCCAATCGTCGTCACAACTTCGTGCATCAAGCCACCAGGAAACTGGTCACTACCTTCGATTTCATCGCAGTCGAGAAGTTGAAGGTTCAGAATATGCAGGGCAATCATTGCCTTGCAAAAAGCATCGCGGATGCGTCCTGGTCTATGTTTCGACAAGTCCTTACGTACAAAGCCGAAAATGCCGGTCGTAAGATAGTCGAAGTCAACCCGGCGTACACAAGCCAGGACTGTTCCGGTTGCGGACACAGAGCAAAGAAAACACTCAAAGAGAGATGGCACTTTTGCCCGATATGCGGGCTGTCTCTCGATAGAGATGTCAATGCAGCTGTGAACATACTACAAACCGCTTTGGGAATACAAGGCGTTCGTTAAGTCGATAGAAGCCCCATCCCTTGTGGATGGGGAGTATTCACCCAGTCCTTCTCCGGCCGTTTGGCAAACTGGTCGGGCCGCTCGTCGAGGGCGCGCACCTGCTCCTCCAGCTTCGCCTGCATTTTCGCCGTCACCGCCTGCGCCAGGCCTGCTTCGTAGCGGAACGCCTTCGGCTCACGGTAGAGCACATACTGTTCGACCTTTTCAACGTTGGTGTAGTGACGCCAACTGTCGTTGGTAAGCGCGGCGATGTCCGTGAGCGCCGCTCTCAGAGGGCGCGGCGGGCCGAACACGATGATCTTCGCGTCGGCAACGGAGGGATCGGCGCGGAAGGCGAGCCCGGTCTTCTTCGAGACGGCCGCGAGCAGCTCCCCGACTGGGATTCCCTCCGCCGATAGGATGATTTTGCGGTCCATCTTGGGATCGCCGCCGAGCGGATCGTCCTTCTCCGGCTCCGGCGCGGCCTTCAATGGCGATGATAGCGTGATGGCGATCGCGAAAGTACACAAAAGGCGCAGCATGGTTGCACTCCTCCAAATGCGGTAATCGTAGATGTTAGACGGTCGATCTGCCCCTGCGGGTTACCGGTCCGTAATGCAAATCTGAGTAAGTTAGTGAGCACGGACGAGCACACGATTCTGGAGTGGCAGCTGAACGAGAACCTTCGCGACGAATGGATAGAGGGGGAAGGCTGGATGGGGCGGCTTTATGGCGGATTGGACAAAACTCAGGGCGCGGATCATTCTCGCGGGCGGACTGGCGTGCGCGGTGGCATTGGGCGGCAGGCTTCTGCCGGTGCGCGCGATCGGATACAGCGCGCCTACGACAGCCTTGCGAAAGCCCGTAATAGCGGCGATGGAAACCTGGCCCGAACGATTCTGGCTGCCGGCTTCGAATCCCGATCGATTGATGATAAGCCGCTGACAGCCGACCAATGGCTCGCCGAAGTCGAACGGGGGCGCAAGGAAGCCTGGCGCTCCAACGGCAGCTACGAGATAGAGGCAATCTCGGTGGATGGGGATCGCGCGACCGTCGGCAGCCGGCATACTCTTCTGCGCCAAGCCGCCGACAAAGAGGGAACTATCCACATGGTCCGCGAGACAGACAGCTCGCGCGATACCTGGCGGAATAAAGCGCAGGGATGGACGCTGCTGAAATCGGAGACGCTGCTGGCCGAACGGGACGTTGTGCAGCCGGTTCAGGCGGTGGGCTGGAAGTGAGCGGGAGATGTAGTTACCCTGAATAAGGCTGCCGTTCTCCACGAATGGGGATCGGCAGCCTTATTCAGGGACTGCATGTAGTCAGCAGAACGCAGCTTACGTGGTTCGCTTCTTGCGCATGAGCATCTTGTTGGCCTCCATGGACGCCTCATACTCTTCCTTGCGGCGAGCGTCCCTTTCGGGCTTATCGCGCAGCTCCTGGGCGAGGCGCTCCGCTTTAATGCGCTGGAACTCTGCGATGCGCTCTTGCTCCTTACGCTCAGCTTCAGACCCCGGCAGACACGTGGTGGAACAGGCTAACTTAATCGGATCGTTTGCATTAGACAAGTGTCGGGCACTCCTCGTGGAAACACGGACCATCGGTATGTACAGTATACCACATGCGACCAGGCGCCGACCGAGCTCTTAGAGCCGGCGAGATGCCGGAGTCGGGTTGCGGCCCGTGAATCCGGACTGATGCCAATATGGGTACGCGGACGGGACATCGCTCGCGGCATCCAATTTGGCCACTTGCTCCGTCGTCAGGTTCCAACCGGCGGCGGCGAGGTTGTGGCGAAGCTGCTCCTCGTTTCTAGCGCCGATAATTACGTTCGCCACGGTTGGCCGCTGAAGCAGCCAGTTGATCGCGATCTGCGGGATGCTTTTCCCGGTTTCGGCCGCTACTTCGTCCAAGGCATCGACGACTCGGTACACATATTCGTCGGCAACGGGCGGACCCGCGTCCAGGACGCGCTGCGAGTGGAGGCGGCTCGTATCGGGAAGCGGCGCGCCGCGACGGATCTTGCCGGTGAGGCGGCCCCATCCGAGCGGGCTCCAGACGACCGCGCCGACGCCCTGGTCGACCGCGAGGGGCATCAGCTCCCATTCGTAGTCCCGGCCGATAAGCGAATAGTAGGCCTGATGCGCGACGTAGCGCGGCCAGCCATAACGGTCCGCCACGGCAAGCGACTTCATCAGGTGCCAGCCGGAGAAGTTCGAGACGCCGAGATAGCGGATCTTGCCCGAGCGGACCAAATCGTCCAGGGTCGAGAGCGCCTCTTCGACGGGAGTGACCGCATCGAAGGCGTGAAGCTGGTAGAGGTCGATATAGTCGGTGCCCAGGCGGCGCAGGCTGGCCTCCACGGTCTGCACAAGGTGGCGCCTCGACGAACCGACTTCGTTGGGACCCGGCCCCGTTGGAAAGCCGCCCTTGGTGGAAAGGATGACCTGGTCGCGCCGACCCTTTATCGCCTGGCCCAGGATCTCCTCCGCCGCGCCGCCCGAATAGGAGTCCGCTGAATCGAACATGTTCGCGCCTGCCTCAAGGCAGATATCCACCATCCGCGTCGCACCCGCGACGTCCGTCGAGCCCCAGGCCTTGAAGAACTCGCCCCCACCGCCGAAGGTCGCCGTACCAAAACTCAACACAGGGATCTTCAGCCCCGACCTGCCCAGCGTCCTGTATTCCATGCTTTCCTCCAGCCAATTATTAGTTTTTCGTGCACGCGCCGCATGACGGCTTACCTCGCCCCGTGTAGTAAAGCGTCTGGTCGCCCGCCTGCCCTATCTTATACGCACGAGAATCCGCGATATTGCGCCTGGGGACAGGATGGCCATCGATGCGGCCCGCTATTGTCTTTTTCGGCCGGCGGCGCGAAATTGGAGCAGGGCGGTTTTCACCCTCCATCGCTCGCGCGGCGTGGTGCAGCGGAACTGTCACGCGGCGGCTGGAGACATCGGCGCAGATCGAATACCAACTGGATCCCTACACCAATCAGAGTGCCGAGGAGGCCATAGTAGAAAAGGTAGCGATTGAGCGCCTCAAATGCGAGGATCTTAATCTACCTTGACAGCCCGATCGCGGATATTGGACGATGGGCTACCGGATCTCGGCCATTTCGAATACAAAGCCGTCCCAATTCTTACTGTTTTGCAGATCCTTTAGTACGTCGCCCCACTGCTGTTTGAGGAGGCTCTCGTCGAGGGCGGCGCCGATCGGCAGGCGGAGAAGGTTAATCGACGTCTGCGCTCGCGCCTGCTCGTTCGGGGGTGGCGCGGGCTTCAGTTCGGCGGGCGCCGCAGCGTCCTCGAAATCGAGGTGGTTTGTGGGAATCGGCGTGTTCGGGCCTGCCCATGCGCCGTACCAGCCCGTACCGAAGTTGTCGCGCCGCTCCCGAACGAATACGACCGGACCGGCGGGCTTGGTTCCGCTCGCTACGTTGGCAGGCGCGGTCAAAGCGCCCAAGGCCGTTGCATAGAGCGAGTTCATCACCGCAATATTGGCCTGCGTGCAGTAGGCGTTCCACTGCCGGTCGAGTACAGCATCCATCAAGTCATCATCGAAGCCGGGAAGGGTGGTATCGGCCAACTCGAATAGTGGATGGATTGCGCGCTGTGGCGTGATGTCGATTGGGTCGGCATGGTGTTTCCGCAGGAAGTCGAGGCGGGCCGACTCCGTGTAGCCCAGCCTGCCCCGTGGCTCGATGTGTCGCACCAACTCCGGCATGTCGTAGCCTGGGGGGCAGGTCTCGCGCCAGACGATCCCGGCGACGCCGGGCCGGGCCGCCACCGCCGCCGTAAGGGCGGCAAGATCGCGCGCCGTTGAGGCGGGGAGAGGTGAGACCGTCACCCTTCGCGAGGCCGGTGAGGGAGGCGGACCGCCGGAGCCCGCGGCGCGCAGGAGCGCCCGCTTGAAACGGCGTTC
>JAYTEU010000261.1:0-2131 GCA_043734985.1 Chthonomonadaceae bacterium | reverse complement strand
CAAGCCGATCGGCGCTGGCGTGCTCGACGTCGGCATGCAGGCTGTTGCCCTTGCTGTCCATGGTGACCACCGCCACGAAATCCTTCGCTTCGAGATGCCACATGGCCTCCGGCACGCCGAACTCCTCCAGGAAATCCACTCCGGTCACTTCGGTGATCTTCTCGGCGTAGAATTGGGCCGCGCCGCCGACGGCATTGAGATAAACCGCGCCGACCTCCTGCAGGCCCGCGAGCGTCTTTTTGCCCATACCGCCTTTACCGATTACTGCGCGGACGCCGAACTTGCGCAGGATGTCAGTCTGGTAGGGTTCCTCTCGAATACTCGTGGTCGGTCCGGCCGCGCGAACGTGCCAGTGGCCGTCCACGTCTTTCATCATTACCGGGCCGCAGTGGTAGATAACGCCGCCGCGCAGGTCCACGGGCGAGTCGTGGCTCATCAGGTGTTTGTGCAGCGCATCCCTGCCCGTGAACATCGGACCGCTCAGCACAACGACATCACCGACATTCAGACCGCGCACATCGGCTTCGGAGAGGGGCGTCGTAAAGTGAAACTCCCTGCCGGTTGAGGGAATGCCCTCCGCTTCCGCCATCCTTGCCGGGTTTTCATCCCGGAAGAGCCAGCGCCGGATCGCTCCCGTTTCAGGGTCCAGCCGAACGCCAAGCCTGCGAAATGCCCAACAGTTATAGGCCACTGACACAAAGAATGAGGCCGGCAGCCGGTTAAGCTTGCCGATCTTACAGCCAAGCAGCGTGACGTCGCCTCCGAAGCCCATCGTCCCGATGCCAAGGCTGTCCGCGTTCGCCATTACGCGGGTTTCCAGTTCGGCCAGCGCCAGATCGGGATTCGTATCCTCCTGATCGCGGAATAGCTGCTCCTTCGCGCCCGAATAGCCGCTGGTCCGATCGCCTCCGATACACACTCCCAGGAATCCGGCGCTGCAGCCCTGGCCCTGCGCCTGCCAGATGGAGTGCATAATACACTTGTAAACACCTTCGATATCGCGCCCTGCTTTGCCCACGTGCTCTAAGTCAGCGGGAAGAGAGTACTGGATATTCTTGTTCTCGCATCCGCCGCCCTTCAGGAGCAGGCGGACCTCGATCTCATCCTCTTCCCACTGTTCAAAGTGTATGACGGGAGTACCTGGGCCGAGGTTCAACCCGGAATTCCTGCCGGTGACGCTGTCCACCGAGTTGGGCCGCAGCTTGCCTTGCCGCGTCGCCTCCTCGATCATTGCGCGGATCGCCTTCTTGATCACGATCTGGTTTACGCCCACGGGGGTGTGAACCTCGAAGGTCGGCATCCCAGTATCCTGGCAAATCGGCGATACGTTGTCCTTCGCCATATCGACGTTCAGGTTTATGATTTGCAGCGCCTGTCCCGCCTGAGTCTGCGGTTTCTCAGTCCGTCCCGCCTTCTTCAGTAACTTCCGCACATCCGAAGGAAGGTTGGTCGCAGTTTCGGTTATCAATGCCAGAACGCTGTCGTTCAATTGATCCATCGAGGTTAATCATCTCCCGTGACGTGCGACCATCGAGTATCGCGCCAGGAAAATTCTACCCTATCCGACCGTGAATTGCCAGCAATGAGCCCTGCGGAGCTCGACAGGTTCGTTACGGCTTTCGCAGCGTCTTGACGTACTCGTCCCACAGCTCATCTACAGTTTTGCCCGTATATTCGCTCCAAAGTTCCGGACCGTATCGGCTTTCCCTCATTGCTTCGTTCAGCCGGACGGCAATCTCGCGATCGTAGTTGGCGGCGACGAATTCGAGGAACGCGGCGGTTGTTCGATAGCTGTCCGTGTACTTGGCGCGGTCTGGGTTCGGGCGCGGGCGCTTGGTCGGAGGCTCGTACTTGATCCACCGGATGTAGTCGGCGACGCCTTCCACCAACCAGCCCGAATTGCGGCGGCTGCGATACTGCTGCACGACGTGAACAAGCTCATGTATGACTGCGCCCTGATCGTCCGGGTGGGCCTTAAACCAGGCTGCGGCGCGGACGATGGATGTGCCGCTTGTGTAAGCCACGCCGTCCATGACCTTAAACGTGATAGAAAACGTCTTGGGCGCTGAATATCCGTCGCTCGGCAGGTATTCGACTTTGCGCGGATACCACTTCTCCACTTCCGGCCGAA
>JAYTEU010000260.1:0-6103 GCA_043734985.1 Chthonomonadaceae bacterium | reverse complement strand
CAAACCCGCCTTCGCGGGTTGCGGATTGAGTCCGCGAAGGCGGACTTTGTAAACCTAGACCGGGATTTTAATCCCGCGTCACGAGAACTGAATGACCCTAGCCCGCGCCGACGCCGGCAGGAAACGTTCCGGCGCGCGGTGAATGAGATCGTGCTTGCGTTTCACGATTGCCTATTGCCTAATTTCACTTTGAAGGACAGCGCCATGCCCGCGCCCGATGCGATACTGGATGCCACATTTCTCAAGAAGCTGGAGCGGCTGACCCTTGCCACGCGGCGACCCTTTTCGGGACAGATGAAGGGCGAGAAGCGCTCGCTGAAGCGTGGCAGCAGCATCGAGTTCGCCGACTACCGCGAGTACTCGCTCGGCGATGACCTGCGCTACGTGGACTGGAATACCGCCGCGCGGCTGGACAAAATGTTCCTTAAGCTCTTCGTGGAGGAGGAGGACCTGTACCTGGCGCTGCTCGTGGACTCCAGCAAGAGCATGGATTTCGGCAGTCCGAAGAAGCTCCACTATGCCGTGCGCCTCGCGGCCGCCCTTGGCTATATCTCTCTCACCAATTACGATCGCGTGAGCGTTCAGACGTACGCGGATTCGCTCGGGCGTCCCATGCCGACACAGCGCGGACGGGGAGGCGTCCTGCCTTTCTTCAACTACCTTCAGGGCGTGAAGGCGAGCGGCGCGACTTCTTTCGCGACCTCGCTGAAGCGCTTTGCATCCACGGTGCGGTACAAAGGCGTCGCCATCGTCATCTCGGATTTCTTCGATCCCGACTGGCAGACGGGGATGAAGGCTCTGCTGGCGCGCGGATATCAGGTGGCGGCGCTGCACGTGCTCGCGGAGGATGAGCTGAAGCCGACGCTGCTCGGCGATCTGCGGATCATAGACAGCGAGACCGGCGAGGCCAAGGAGATGAGCGTCAACCCGCAGCTCATGGCTCGATATGCGCAGACGTTGAACACGTTCTGCGGAGAGGTCGAGACCTTCTGCCACCGCTATGGTATCGACTATCTTCGCACCTCCTCCGCGCTGCCGTTTGAAGACCTCGTGCTAAAATATATGCGTCAGAACGGTATGGTAAGTTAGAGGCAGTGGAACCGGTATCCGTGGATCGTGATCGGCCCGCGGTTGAATACGAATTGCAGAAAGGCGCTGTACGACTAATTTGAAGAGGCATTTACAAGAACAATCGGGCGACGATGTCCTGCGGCAGCGGATACGCTCGACGACGATCATCGCCGTGAAGCGGGACGGGCAGGTGGCCCTTGCCGGTGACGGTCAGGTGACGCAGGGCCAGACGGTGCTCAAGCATAGCGCGCGCAAGGTCCGCCGTCTTTATGAGAACCGGGTGATCGCGGGCTTCGCCGGATCGGTCGCGGACGCGCAGGCGCTGTCAGACCGCTTCGAGAGCAAGCTGGAGGGTTCGAGCGGCAACATCACCCGGGCGGCGATCGAGTTCGCCAAGGACTGGCGCACCGACCGCGTGCTCCGGCGGCTCGAAGCCATGATGATCGTCTCGGACGGCGACCATCTGTACATCCTGTCGGGAGACGGCAACATCGTCGAGCCGGACGACGGCATCGCGGCTATCGGCTCCGGGGGACCCTTCGCCGCCGCCGCCGCAAAGGCCCTCGTGAAGAATACGGCGATGACGGCCCGGGAGATCGCGCAGGAAGCCATGCGGATCGCCGCCGAGATATGTATCTACACGAACGATAACGTCACGGTGGATCAACTGCCGTGAGTTGGGCAATCGGCAGTGGGCAGTCGGCACGCCCAGAGAACCCCATCGGGCGGGCCCGATCCTGAGTGGAATGAACTGTAGACGCACGACGGCGTGTTCATTATGAGGGTACCCGTCGTCCTCCGGTCGAAAATGCCGTTAGTGCACCATCTCCATCAATTCTTCGGGGCGGTGATGGGTCAAATTGGGCGTTAGCGGGTAGCATGCGGTGACAATTATTAGCAGCGGCGATAACCATAAAGGGAAGATGATCCGGGCAGCGAGCGCGATGGCGGCGATCGTCTGCTTGATTTGTTGCGGGGCGTGGGGCGCGGATGCCGACCAGGTTGCGGATTGGTCGAAGGCGCTGCGGTCGTCCAGCGTGGCGGCGCGGGCGGATGCGGCGGAAGCGCTTGCGAAGGAGGCCCAGAGCAAGACGGGGAAAGCCAGGTGCAGGCCCGCCTATTCGGCGCTCGTCGCCGCGCTGAACGATCCCGTGGAATCGGTGCGGAAGCAGGCGCTCAGGGCCCTCGCGTCACTCAGCGAACGGACCGACGTGCCCGCTTTGATCGGGCTGCTCGCCGCGCCGGAGAGCCTGAAGCGCGAGGCGGGCGCGACCCTGTTGGGAATTCTGGGAGACCGGCGCGCTTCGGAAGCGCTCCTGCGAGCCGTAAACGATCGGGATTCCGGGGTGAGAGCGGCCTCCATACAGGCGTTGGGGGAGATCGGCGATCCGCGCGCCGCCGCCGTGTTGGCGCCGCTGCTAACCGATAAAAACGCGCGCGTCCGGCTGAAGGCCGTTACGGCGCTTGGCGCTCTGCGCGACCGGGGAACAGCCACGGCAATTCTGCCGCTGCTGCGGGACGCGGACCACAATGTCCAGCGAAGCGCCGCTCTTGCGCTCGCCAGAATCGGGAACAACGCGGTCGCGCCGGACCTGATTAAAATTGTCGAAACACCGGGAGCGAGCGACCGGTTTGGGATTCGATTCTACGCGGCGTTCGCGCTCGGCGCGCTGGGCGATCGCCGCGCCGTCCCGGTGCTGATCGGCGGCTTGATCGATAAGGATTCCGACGTTCGTGTCGCGGCTGCCGCGGCTCTCAGCCAACTGCGCGATCCCGCCGCGATTCCGGGCCTGATCGCGGGCATGAAGGACAGATCGGACCTGATGCGCTGGACCTGCGCGCAGGCTTTGGGAAACATTCGCGCGAAACGCGGTGTCCCTTCCTTGATACTTGGCTTGAAGGATAAGAACGAGGACGTTCGCGAACAGGCCGCGAAGGCGCTCGGCAAGATAGGAGATGCCTCCGCGGTGGACGCGCTGATCGGCGTCCTCAGCGACGCGGACGACGCGATCCCGAAGGCGGCGGTACTGGCGCTCGGACGCATCGGCGACCGGCGCGCGCTTCCGGCCGTGAAGAAGCTGCTGAACCACAAGGAATCGGGCGTGCGCCTCGCGGCGGCCGAAGTGGTTAAGATCCTGGAAGAAAAGCCCGCGCGCAAGTCGTGATCGTGCAGACTTAGACCCAATGCCGTCTAAATAAGCGTATCCGGCGACTGGTCAACCCTTCGCTGTAGCGCCTCCGGCGGTTCGCCGGGTACCCCTTGGGTGGGGCGAGAAATGGATCGTGTCCGAAGGACACACGCCGCGCAGCGGACTATAGTGAAGGGTTTACCCGTCGCCCAACTTAGACCGGCAATTCATTACCGCGCATCCCGTCTCAGCTTGATAGATCGGTTTCGAATTCAGGAAAAGGCGTATGACACACCGACTACTAATGTCCACCATAGCGGCGTTTCTGCTTGCGATTGTTGTGTCCGGCGCTCCGGCGGGGGGGCAGGGCGCGCATCGAAAACCTCCGAAGGCGTCGTTTTCGAATATGGCCCGGCCCGCGCCGCCGAAAACTGGAGCACAGACGGTGCGGCACGCCACGCAGGAGGAGCTTGTGGACGCGGTCCTCGGCGAAACCGCCAATCGGCTCTGGGACCAGGCGGACGCGCACTTTCACGACGGCGAGTATAACCATGTCGTCAGCCTGTGCCGAATTGTAGTTCAGGCCGATCCGCACAACATGGAAGCCTTTACAACGTCCGGCTGGCTTCTGTGGAGCACGGGCAGGAACGAGGAGGCGGAAGCTTTCCTTCAGGAGGGCATCGCGGCCAATCCGGATACGTACTATATGTATGACGAGATGGGGATTTACTGGCTGATCGAGCGCAAGGACGCAAAGGCGGCCATTCCGTACTACGAAAAAGCCATTAAGTACGACTGCCCGTTTCAGACGTGGAACAGCCTGGCGAACTGCTACGAAAAGACCGACCAGTGGGCGAAGGCCGTAGGGGCCTGGGAGAAGGCAACGCTCTTCCCGAACAACCTTGTCGCCACCGTGCGCCTGAAACGCGCCCGTGCAAGGGTGGCGCAGCCGAATACCGGCCCATAAGGACCAGAACCATGCCATATCAGATAAGAATGCTTCTCAGCCTGGCGATCTACGCGGTCATCATCCTGGTGGTCGTCGAGGCGGTGATCTCGAATCTAATCGCCTTCGGGAAGGGGCCCTCCTCGTACCATCCCGCGGTTCGGATGATTCGGAGCATCGTAAATCCCATGCTCGATCCGATCCGGCGATTGATTCCGCCTTCGAAGACCGGGGGCCTGGACATCTCGCCGATGCTGCTCATCTTCGCGCTATCGTTAGTGCGTACTATGATCAACGGGCTGCACTAATTCGTGCCGGAAGAGCCCTCATCCTTCGGCCCGCAAGGCTCCTTTGCGGGCGGTTCCGACCCTAATCGCCGACGGCCCACCCTACTTCCGGCCTGGCTGGCGGTCACGTTTCTGGTGGTGCTTCTCGGCTTCGTCCTGATACGCAACTTTCTGCACGGACAGCGTCCGCGCGCGCAATCCTCCTCGGACCTGATCCAGAAAGAGCGCACCGCGGTTGCCGAAACGAAGACCGCCTTCTCCATGGTGTACGCGCGCAAGCGGCTGCGCGCGTCGACCTTTACGACGGTCGAACCCGCCAAACCCATCGCGGCCCCGAAAGCAATCGCGCCTACCGTGCAGGAAAAAGCCCCGGTCCGAACTGCGCCGCCGGGGGCCAGCCCACGTCCTGGCCACGATCGCAGTCCCTTTAAGCGCGCCGCCGCAATCGCGAATGCGACAGACTACGGTCAGGTTTTCGCGGATTTGGCGATAGAGGACTGGCAGGCGATCACCTCCGCGAAAACCAGTCGGCCGGGAGCCTGGCGCAGGCTGGGAATCACCTTGTTTCTGTTCAATCGGCCCGGCGGGATGGCGGCCTTTCGGCGAATCCCCAGGCTGCCGCCGCCCGCGCCGGTGCCTGTCGCGAAGTCGGCGCTTCCAAGGCGTATTAAAGAGCGGATCGCGGTTCCAGAAGTCTCGACTCTGCCTGTCGCCGAAGAGATGGCGCTGTGGGAGACCCTCTACGGCCCGGTCGGTCCTAAGCCGGCGGAGGTCCCCGCTCTCCGCGCCAAACTCACAAGGCTGAGGCTCGGCTGGTTCGAAGACATCGCGGCGGCGCAACTGTACGACCGCGCGGGGCTGCCGGTAGAAGCGGATAGAGCGAGCCGGCAGGCGCTGAACTCGGCGAACAACATCACCGCCCTGCTCACGTTCGAAACGAGGCTTCGGCTGCTGGGGCTGCTTCTGCTGGTCGGGTACAGCGTTGTCTGGCTGGCGCGCTGGATACTGCGCGCGCAGAGCCGAATGCAGGCGATGGACGCGTCGAGGAAGAATCAAGCCTGGGATATTCCATTCGCGCCGGGCATGGTAGGCATGCAGATTGCGGACGCGCCGGTATCCTCTTCAGTACCAGCGGAAACGCCCTCGCCTTTCTCCTTCCGCACCCGGACGATCGCCTTCGTGGCATACTTCGCCTCGTTCCTGGCAATGGCCTGGCCGATGCAGGCGCTCGGACCGCTGATCGCAAAGATGTCGGACCTGATGGCGCTGCGCTTCACGGTCGGTCTGGAGCTTGCAGTCTACATCCCGGTTATCGCACTGACCCTGTTCGTGTTCAAGCGATTCGCCGAATTGGAACAGAACAGGCGATTTACGTGGCGAGAAACCCTGGCGGCGGCGGGAGTTCGATCGGACGGACTGGGCAAAGACACCGTAACCGCGGTAGTGTCTTACCTCATGACGATGCCGCTCCTGATCCTGGCGGCGAGCGTATCGGCGGTACTCTTCAAGAACTTCCACACGCCGGTACACCCGCTCGACCTGATAATTGTGAACACGCAGGACGGGGTGACGCGCGCGCTGCTGCTGATCCAGGCGACGGTAGGCGCGCCGATCGTGGAAGAGCTGATGTTTCGAGGCGTGCTGTTTCCGGGTCTTCGCGAGCGCTGGGG
>JAYTEU010000259.1:0-2771 GCA_043734985.1 Chthonomonadaceae bacterium | reverse complement strand
ACGGCTTCGTTGGTGAGCGGCGGAAGTACCCGGCGCAGCGTCTGGGGAAGGATGATCCAGCGCATTGCGCCGGAGTAGTCCATGCCGAGCGACCGCGCAGCCTCCATCTGCCCTGTATCGATACTCTCGATACCCGCCCGAAATATCTCCGAGATGTAGGCGGCGGCATTGAAACTGAGCGCCATGACGCCGGCAACAAACGAGTCGACCGAGATATGGAAGGCAGGGAGCACGAAATAGATCACGTAAATCTGCATCAGCAGCGGGGTGCCGCGAACGATTTCAACGTAGATGGTAGCGAAAACGCGGAGCGGGGCAAATACTGACAGCCTGCACAATGCCACGACCAGACCGAAAGTCACGCCGAATATAAGCGTGAGCAGCGTAAGCCACAAAGTGATACGCGCGCCGAGTAGCAGGCGAGGCAGCGCTTCGCGGAGGACGTCCCATCGAATGGCAAGGGCGCCGGTCGGAGCGGACACCGTCTCGCTTGAGGCGGAATCGGGTGCATCGCCGCGCGGCAGCTTATCCGCCGGCGTCGTTCCCGCGCCCTTTACTTTATCAAGGCCTGCTATTAGTTGGGTTGTCGCCGGCTCGTGGATGAATTCGGAGTAGGCTTTCGCGTACGTGCCGTCGACGATTGTCTTCTCAATCGCACGGTTGACGCCGTCCATGAGGTCGCTCTCGCTCTTCCGCAGGACGATCGCCAGGTTCTCCTGCGTGAATACCCCACCCGTCAATTCAAGCTCCGAATAGCCCTTGCGCAGTATCTCTTTGAGCGCCGGCATATCCGCTACGGCCGCATCGGACTTACTGTTGCGCACGTCCAGCAGCCCATCCTGGAGCGTATCGAACCGCAGGATGTGCGATTTAGGGACGCCGCTCTTCTCCAGCGCAAACTGGCCGGTAGTCTCCATCTGAACCGATACGATCTTGTTCTTGAGGTCGTCCAGCGTTCGAACACGGGCGTCGCCCTTCCGTCGTGCAATGGTCTGCCCTGACAGGAAGTAGGGACGTGAAAAGCCATAACCCTTTTTCTTACGCTCGTCGGTGATCGTCACGCCGGAGAGCACAAGGTCGCACTTCCGGGTCTCCAGCGCCGCAAGAACGCCATCCCATCCCATTACCAGCCAACGAACCTTGACTCCCAGCTCCTTCCCGACCGCGTTGCCGATCTCGATGTCGAATCCTTTGAGGGTCTTGCCATCCATGTATTCGAACGGCGGGTAAGTCGCATCCGTCGCAATGACCAACTCGCCGCGCTGCCGAAGCGCCGCGAGCGATCCCTGGGCCAAGCCGGGCAGAGCGGAAATCAGGCATGCCGCGAAAATAATAGCCGGGCAGACGGTCGCTGCGGTAAGCCGTCCGAAAGATGTATGGTTTTCCATGCAGACGAATTCACACAAAGTCGGTCGATTCCCTTCCCATTCCGCAAATTGGCATATAATGACCTCATTTCGCGTCATGTGCCCAGCTATGAACCGCGACGATACTATACAACGAAGGAGTTTCGAAACAATTCAACCAATAATAGATTTGTACGTGACGATGAAATGTCCGACTGATTCCGTTGGAGGAACTGCTCCGATCCGTATGCGATCGAGCCGGTAGGCGAAGCCCGCTTCTACCAGAGAGGTCCAATTTGCGCATAACTGGCGCTATTCCATTCGTAACGGTGGTCTTGGCCCTGGCATTATGGGACAGCACGGTTTCCTTCGCTCAGAAGCCCAAACCTAAACCGCCCAAGCCACCAGTCCTTGGCACGAGCCAGCTTGCCGGCAGTGATGGCATTGTAGGCACGGAGTACACGATCGGCAAAGAATACCCTATGAACATTGCCGTTACCAAAGTCGAGTATCGGGCCGACCGAGTTCGAATCGGAAACGAAGTAGCGTCCCCTACCGCCGCAGAGAAACTGCTCGTGGTGCATTTCGCCTTCCATAATCCAAACAAACAGGAATCGGTGGTCCGGGGCGATACGTTCCGATTTACCGCGGTGGACGCTGCCGGCGCCAATCACGAGTACGAGGGCGGCGTGTGGCAGGAGGCTAGCGGCGAGGATCTCAATATCAGCCTGAAACCGGGACAAAAGATGGCTGGATACACCATCTTTCGACTTCCCGCCAAGGGCGATATTGAGAAGGTCCTGGTCATCTCTCCCGACGACAAGGCCGTACGATATCCGCTCAAGGGTAAAGTAGCGCCGCTCTTATCGCCCTATACCGATCCTTCCGACAAGAGCGGAACGAGTGCGATCGCGAACATTCCAGGAAAGTTAGGTGAGGTGCTCCTGCTTTCATCTAGCGGTCAGCATGGCGGCGATCCATTGGATCTCACTATTGAAAAGGCCGCCTACTCCGATACACCCATTCTTGAGGAGGCGGCCGAAGAGGGTAAGCGGTTCTTGATCGTGACTTTTGCAGTTAAGAACGCATCGCCTACGGAGGGACAGTTATTCCGAGGCGATTCCATCAAGGCGAGCGTCGTTACGGCCGACGGCGAGGCAATCGAGCACTCCGGAAAGCTTCTCCATGGAACTCAGATGCGCGAGTTTGAGCTAACGCTTTCCAGGGATGCGATGACCCGAGGCCGAATTTACTTCGTAGTGCCGAAAGAAGCCAAGTTCAAGTCGCTTGTTATTAAGGGCCACAACGACGACGATAGGCCCTTCGTGCTCGATATTTCCAAGGCGCTATAGACTAGGTAATTGTCGTAACGAATGTAACAATCCACAAGTTGTCTCGACAAACCAACGAGAACGTGGACACCGC
>JAYTEU010000258.1:0-8316 GCA_043734985.1 Chthonomonadaceae bacterium | reverse complement strand
GTGCGCTGAGCGACCTCGACCTGCAAAGACTCCTGGAAGTTATCCGGCGGCAGCCAGTTGGACTGGGGGCCGACGAAATCGCTGAAAAAGCGCCACGTTTCACGAGCCGTTCGCCGCAGCATTCGCCGGTCCGCGTCTGAAAGACCCTGCGCCGGCCTGCGTCGCGTCGGAGTGTTCATCCATGCGACCAGCAGTGGCGAGAGGATCCAAAGCGCCATAAAGGGCAGAGAAGCCCTCTCCGCTGCCGGGAGGCGAAGACTTAGACCTACTTCGGCAACGACGGCGAACAGCGATATCCAGGCCATTTGGCCCACAAACTGATGCTGGCGGTTCCGGGAGGTTTTGTGCGCTTCTTGTGCCGTTTCCCACTCCAGCAGCAGTTTGTGTGACACCAGTCGCCTATATCCGACGCGAGCAATGGCATCGAGCGTGGATACCGCCTCGTGGGGCAGCAGCGCCGTGTGGATAATAGCGCGCAGCAGACTCGTTCCAAGCTCGCGCCATACCCTCCAATTGGCCCAGGCGAGCGTCGAAAGCCGGGTCACCGCTTCGATCAGGGGCGGCAGAAGCAGTACCAATCCGACGAAGAGACTCACCAGTCCCGGGATCGGCGTGAAACACCATCCCACGGCCGGCAGAGCAAGCAGGGAGACCGGAAGCAGGCTTCGGCGGAGGTTGTCGGCGATCTTCCAACGGTTGAAAGCGCCGAGCCGGTTGATCTCGCGATCGCCATCCGCCATGGGCACGGAACGAGTGAGCCAGTCCAGAATCTGCCAGTCGCCGCGCACCCAGCGATGCCGGCGCCTGGCGTAGGAGAGATAATCCGCCGGAAATAGGTCGAGCAGCTCGATATCGCTGGCAAGTCCGACGCGGACGTGCGCGCCTTCCAGAAGGTCGTGACTGAGCAGATGCGCTTCGGGGAAACGCGTGGAAAGGATCTCATGAAACGTCTGCAGGTCGTAAATGCCCTTGCCGTGGTAACTGCCTTCGCCGGTAAGTTCCTGATTGACATCCGAACAGACGTGCATATACGGATCCGTGCCGGAAGCGTCCGTAAAGAGCCGCGAGAAAAGCGTGGCCGTAGCGCTGGGCAGGCTCGTACGAACACTTGGCTGGATGATGGTATAGCCACGCTCTACGGAGCGCCCGTCCGTGGAGATTTTGGCCCGGTTGAGAGGGTGCGCGAGAGTTTCGATCAAGCGCCGCGCCGTGTCTCGTGGAAGCTGCGTATCGGAGTCGAGCGTGATCACGAAGCGAATTCCACGCAGGCATTCCGCATCTCCGACTCGCACGAGGCCGTCCAGTGCAGGCCCTGTCTCCCCTACCAGAAAGCGGTTGAGATCCTCCAGCTTGCCGCGCTTGCGTTCCCTGCCGATCCAGCGCCCTTCGCTCTCGCTCCATTGCCGCTTGCGATGAAAGAGATAGAATAGGCCTGCGCCATGGCGGGAATTGAGCTCCTCAATTCCCTGCACGACCACGTCGAGCCGTTCGATATCTTCGGGCATCTCGCTTTGCGGAGCATCGGAAAAGTCACTGATCAGTCCGAAATATAAATTCGCCTCCGGATTGGCAAGATAGCGAATCTCCAGGCTCTCCACCTCTTTGCGGATGCTCTCCGGAGTGAGGAGCATCATCGGCACGACTACGAGCGTACGGTACGCTTCCGGAATGCCGTCCGCAAAGGACATTCGCGCAAGAGATCGGGGAGGCAAAAGGCGCGTTACAAGATAGTTGATGACCTGCACTACCAGTTCGCTCGCCGGCGCCGGGATAAGCAAGCCGAGAAGCACCAGCGGTAGTAGGGGCGTCCCGGCATGCGCTGCGGCCACAATGAAGGCTGCGGCGATGCCTGCGGTCAGCAGGCCGAGGGCGCTTAAGTAGAGCAGTGCGGCATGGCTTTTCGCCTGGAGGCCCAATCTTCGGAAGCTTCTCGGGTTACAGCCGCTTCGCAGCTCAAGCGCCTCTCTTCCGCGATCCGTCAGGTAGTAGCCGACATGCCGGGTCAAATCGTCGGTTCCTTCACCGGAAAGGTTCACCGCATTCAGCGCGACCTCGACCTCGGCGATCCCGGCGCATTTTGCGATCTCTTCCACAATGTGGCGATACTGGTCGCGCGTCGCGAAATCCATCTGGGAATAGATGCCGGCGGCATCCTGCTCCAAAATCGCCTCCACGCGGCTCAAGGCTTCGAACATATCGCGCCAGTCGACCTGCGAGAGTTTCTGCAGGCTTGTGATGGCATTCGAGAGCGCGACCAGGTCGGCGCTCTGGTTCACCTGATCCTGCTGGATCGCCTTTGAGAGAGGCGCCCCCAGGCTGCCTTCCAGCCAGCCCTGTAACGCGGTCCGCACGGTATCCTCATCGTAAAGATAGCCCTGGAGTTGGTCCGCCAGGCTGGGCGAGGGATTCGGGTACTCCCGGAAAAGGGCCGTTAGGAATTGGGGCAGCCGTTCCGAGTCCTGGCGGGCGGCGGTGAGCAGCCGGTTCGCCCATAAATCGGCCTGTTCTCGTTCGCATTCTCGATGCTCTACCTCTACGGCAAGGCGTCGGACACATTCGATCAGCCGCAGGCGCAGCATCAGCGGCACGGCCCATAGCTCCCCAATCGTCAGTTGTGAAACGGTCTGGAACGACTGCAGAAAGGTCGTGACGCGGTCGCGATCGAACTTCATATCGGTTTCAGTGATCAGTTCGCCGGCGATACCATAGACCCGGGGAAGTCCGGAATTCGGCCCTTCGGTAATCACCGGCAGCTCTTCATAGTAGCGGCGGGGGAGATTACGGCGAAAGTCGTCTATATGCTCCTGGAGAAGGTAGGCGTTGTCCAGCAGCCAGATAGCGGACATGGAGGTAGGCTGTTCGGCGCGGACTCGATCCGTCAGCGTGTCGTGGACAAGCTTTAGGTCGCTTTCGCTCCCCAGGAGACGGTCGATTATGCGTTTACGTCGAACCGAGCGCGGGTTTCCGGGACGCAGGCCGGCTGCCATATGGCCGGCAGCCCGGCGCATGGCCTCTACGGTAAGCGGCGGACGGTGGAGAAGCTCCTCGTGCGATGACGAGACGTACGAGTGTTCGGAATGAATGGCGAACGTAATCGGAAGGCTGCCTGTCCCCAGGCGCAGAAGATCGCGGACGGAACCCAAATCCTGAGATTGCACCTGTGCGACGATCAAGGTTTCATTACAGACGACCCACTCTTTATAGCGCGCGATCACGTTTTTGGGAAGGCCGGCATTCGAAACCGTCACGCTGCCCACGGAATTCCGATATAGGGATGCCGAACGAGGAATGCGCCGGCGGTGAAGCGCTTTGTAGGCGGTGTCAGCAGCATCCTGATCCGGGTAAAAACCCAATACGATCCAGTATTCGGCCATGGCTCCCGGTTTTTCTCCTCTGCAGAAATCTATTCACTTTATCGAGCCTGGCCGCAGGCGTCTTTGCTATGCCCCACGCTTAAAAGAACGCATTCGCGATCACTCGATGGCAAACTAGTGACGCGGAATGGAAAATCTCCAGCGCAAATCGAACACTATTGAGCGATGCTTTCGTTGGGCATTCGTATAGGAACAACTGACGAGGAAACCAAGGAATGGAGTAGGTTGAACGCTGCCTGGAACTCAGGGGTGACGTGATAAACTCAGCCCCAAGGGCTCCAGGTCGTGTGGATTGGAGTCCCGGAGCGCGTGCCCTGCCCTCATTTTAGATAATATACAAAGATTTACCAACTGAAAGGCAGACGTGGCAGGATCGGTCGATGTTCCTTAAATCACAATAGCTCCGCGCGCGTCAGCCGTATATGCTAACGTGCGCGGCGGCCACCTACATCAATCCGCTCCCTTGGATAGGCGCCTTTTCTACAAACCACGGTGCTGTCGAGCACCAGCCACCTGTGTTGATTTAGTCGGCATCGACCATATCTCATGATGATTCATTCGCCAAGGCCGAAGGAATACTGGCGCACATGGGCGAATAGTCAGGACGCCATGGCCGCGACCCGCCCGGGGAACCGGACGCGTGAGATCTCGGCGCAGCGAACAGAAATGACTACAATCCCCGAACTTATTGCTCGCGCGAAGTGTGGTGACAACGATGCTTTTGCGGAGGTGTGGCGCCGATATGAAGCGCAGGTTTCGGCATTGTGCCGGACCTACTTGCGTTCGCCGCGTCCCGACCCCGCCGTGGAGGACGCCGACCTGGCAACCGAAGTCTTCATCCGGGCGCTTCATCAGCTTGAGCGCTACGAAGACCGAAGCGATGCGGGCGTCGGATTTGATGCCTGGCTTCTGCAGGTGGCTCGACGAGTCTGCCTGAATTACCTGGAAAAGAAAGATCGCCGCAGCCGCTGGAGGTCCGACTCCGCGTTAGATACGGACATCGCTTTCTCGTCGGAGCACAGACCGTCGGTCGTCGGCATCGTGGAGGAGCGGGAGACACTTCGGATAGCCACACAAGAGATCAACGCGCTGCCCGAACTTTATCGCACTCCCTTTAGGCTCTTCCTTGAGGACCGGTCGCACGCGGAAATTGCCGTTGCGCTGGGCATCAGCGTCGAAGGAGCGCGGAAGCGGATCGAACGCGCTCGTAAATCACTGCGCCCGCGCCTAAGGGAAATTCTGATTCCCCACATTGTGCAGGAACTACAGACAGTATCGATTTCACAGCTCAGATGCCGGACCGCTGCCGATCTTGTATCGCGCGAAATCCGCGTAGTCGAGCGCGCCCTCTCCGACATAGTCCGCGATTACCGAATCGTCTCCGTTCAATTGCCGACAGGCGGTGAATTACAGCTAGCCCTTCGGGAAGAGCAGCCCACGCTGCGCGAGCCCGAGATAGAATTGCTCAGACAAAAGCTAGCTGGGACGCCGCGAGCCTGGAAGAAACGGCTGGAACTGGCAGAGATCTGCTACCACACGGGCCGCTGGCACGAAGCTCGCCAGGAATACCGGGACGTCCTCGCTAGGCGCCCGGCCTGCAGTGCAGCCGCCATCCGGCTTGGCCATATCCTCGAGGCCGGCCAAGACCGGAGCGGAGCGGCGGATGTTTACCGCACGGCGCTGGAGGCCGTCCCAAGGTCCGAGAATCCTACCGCAACCGCCCTGGCGCTGCGGGCGCGTCTGCTTTCAGCAACAGGGGAGGTGGCTGCCGCCGCGCATGTCTTTCGGCAGGCGATCCGACTCGCGCCCCAGGACCGCTGCAACTACTACGGCCTCTTTGGCGCATTGGGCAGTCTAAGCAGGTATGCCGACCAGCTGGATGTGCTGGAAGAAATACGAAAGCTCGACCCGCTGGATTCGTTTGCAATCGCCGAGGTTTACCCGCCTTGCGCGCATCTTGGGCAGTTTGACCTCGCACGCACGATCCTGGAGCAGGCGGTTTCGGACGAACCCAATAATCCACGCGCAATTAAGCATCTCTTCCAGGCGCGCATGAACCTCGGGCTGCGAGACGAGACGACTGTGCGGCTTGCCGAGCGTCTCGTCGAACTTGCGCCGGACCTGGTTGACGGCTGGACCGAGCTGGCGTGGATATACACGGAACTCGGTCGCGAGCAGGACGCGCTTGCGGGACTTCACCGATTCCTGTTACGGCACCCAAACAGCGTAGATGCTCATGCCGCGCTGGCATGGCGGTACCACTACCTCAAGCGTGTTGAGGAGGAGGTATTCCACGCCAGGAGAGCATACGCTCTGGCGCCATTCGATCGTCATGCATGCTGGACAATTCTCACTGCGCTCGGTAATGCGGACGCGTCAAGTTTCGACGATGGCGAAGGTGACCGATACGCGATGGAAATCGCCGACAGGTTCCCAGAGGACGCCATCCTATTGGCCCGCCTGGCCGGCCACTCGGAAACTCGGGGACGCGGGACGGAGGCGCTCTATTACGCTAGTCGTGCGGTTGCCGTAAACCACTCCTCGCCGGAAGCGCAGGTAAGTCTTGCTTACGCGTATAAATCCCTCGGCCGATGGCACGAAGCGGCGCTGGCTTTTGAAAGCTTGGTGCGGATGCCCGGCGGGCGCGCCGGTCACTGGTTGGTCAGCTACGGCGATGCCCTGCGCAGAGCCGGTGACCCTCGGGCTGCCGCAATATTCGCAGAGGCGCTTGACGTCGCCAATGCAGGCGGCGACGACCTCCTGGCTGTAAGTGTATTCGAAGCATCCGGCATGCACGACACGGCTGTCACGCGGCTGAGAGCCATACTGAAGGAACCAAACCTTGCGGTCCTTACTCGTGTGTGGGCGGAAAACAGACTCCTGCGCCTGTCGGGAGGCGCCGCCGATAGTCTCGCAGCTTCTCCAAGAGTTTGACATTGCGGGCGGTTTGCGCCGCCCACAATGCCACTGCGGCTATCGGACGGCGTAGACCCCATCCGTAGCTCCGAAGTAAACGGTGCCGTCGACTCCAACGGCCGGTGATGCCAGTACGGCTCCGCCTCCTGTCAGGAACGTCCACCTTATCGAGCCGTCATTCGGACTGAGCGCATAGAGCGCGAACCCATTCCCGACATAGACGGTTCCGTCGGAACCCAGCGTAGGCGGTATCGCGCGGCTGCTCGCGGCAAGGGCTTGCTCCCATTTGTCGGCTCCCGTGGCTCCGTCGAGGGCGCGGACTTTGTGGCTCAGACTCTGCAGGTAGATTGTCCCATCGACTCCGGCCGATACCGTAATACCAGACAGAGTATTGTCGTGGACCTGCCACGCGATCGCTCCTGTTGCGGCGTTGAGGGCGAACAGACCACCGGCGGATGGGAAGCCGCCGCCGCTGAACGGAAGAACGAGCAGTCCGTTAGAGCCCAATGTAGGCGTGGAGCCATTGAGGATGAGGGGACCGGAGGGATCATCCGGCGGGACGAACTCCCACAGCCTGGCGCCTGTACTACCGTCCAGAGCGAAGAGCTTAGTGTCTCCGGCAACGAATACGGTCCCGGTCGGTGAGACGGCCGGGCAACCCTGTACGTGTCCGGCTCCGGTCGCGAATTCCCATTTCTTCGTACCGGTGGCGCCGTCCAATGCAAGCAGCCTCCCGATTCCGCCGACGTACAGTGTCCCATCCGCCCCGATCGACGGCTGGGCGAAGTTCGCAACGAACGTATCCCACTTAGGACTGCCGGTGGTCACGTCCAGAGCATAGAGGTGTCCGCGATCGGTGACAACGAACGCGGTACCTGCTGCGCTGACGAGGCAAGAGGTGGAGATTGACCAGTCCGCGGTAAACGACCACTTCTTGCTGCCCGTAGTCGGGTCCAACGCGTAAACGATGCCGCGCGAGCTGGCGGCATAAACGGTTCCATCCGGACCGATTGTCGCGTCGGAGCCTATTGCTTCACCCGCCAGCGGGAATTGCCATCGCTTCGCGCCCGTGGCTCCAGCACCCCCACCGCGGCCGGTGTTGCCGAGGTCTCCCCTGAATTTCGGGTAAGGACTGAGCGCCAGACCGGATCCGCCCGACGGGGCTTGAATAGTTACATCCGCCTCCGCGGAAACCCCGGCCGCCTCTTCGGCCAACCTCACTCGCGCGATTCCCGGAGCCTTCGCCTGAAGAACGCCATCGGCCGAGATGGCGGCGAATGAGCCGCCGGTCACAACGGTCCATTTAAGCGCGTCGATTGGCAAGAATATCAGATTGCCTTCCGCATCGACTGCCTGCCCGGTGAGGTTGGCGTTGCTGCCTACAACCGCCTTGAGTGGCTGCCCGGTAATGCGCAGCGACTTGATTGCCGTTGCCAACGTGAGGCTCACGTCGACAGTCTGGTTCGCGACGACGACGACGTTTGCCGATGCGGAAGCAACCGTCGATCCGGTGCCGTCCTTTCCTTGTCTCGCAACTCCTGCAAATATCCACGTACCGGATTTCATCAGATCGCTGATTACGATCGTCTGCGTGGCCGGAAGCGTCGCGGGCCTATTAATAGTCTTCTCGATCCTGACGTCGGGCTCGTCAACCTTGACAATTTCAAAGTGAAGGCTGGCCGCGTAGGTCGGGAGATACCGGGACACACCTGGCGATCTAGGAGGAGCCGGCCACTGCACTACAAGTCGGACATGCCCTCCCGCTCGAGACTGGCGGGCGCCGCCGCCGCCACATCCGCATAGAGCTGCCACCAGGCACAATGCGGCGGCGATGTTTCGGAGTAAATGAAGTCTATTGGACATTTAAGTTTGCCCCCAGGCCGCTGTTCAGGAGGTCGTCGAGCGGAGATAAAGATGCAATCTTTGTCAGGTCTACAGCGGACCGTCTCGGGACGAATCCGGGGCTGCTGCACAGCAGCTGCGCCTGCGTAATAGCGGGAACCTCAACTTCCTTGGTACCGGCCTC
>JAYTEU010000257.1:0-1855 GCA_043734985.1 Chthonomonadaceae bacterium | reverse complement strand
CAGGCGAGCTACAATCAGAAGCGTAACAAGGAGTATCAAGAAGAGGCGACATCGCATAGAGCTTGTCCGGTTCCTGGCGCCTGCCATATCTTATTGGCTCGCCGGTCTTTCCTGCGATAGTAGAGAGCTCATCAACTTTTCGGCGATCGACTTGGCGACCTGGGATGCGAGCGTCAGCTCCCTGGCGTTGCCGCCGCTTGCCGCGCTGCTGCCGTTTTCCGCAGCCGCTTTAACGCTCGGCTTCGCGCCGCGATAGTCGATCAGGCGCGCGCTAATGAGCAGGGTGACCTGATTCTTTGCGGCGTCGTAGGTATAGCTGTCGATCGATGTTGTGAGCGCCATATCGTATCCCACGTACGGGATCAGCTTTTTGAGCTTCGTATCGTCGTCGAACGGATGAGAGACTTCGTTCGCGGTCAGGTTCGCTTCGTTGAGCGCCCTGGTCACCGTTGGAATGGACCGCAGGAAGTAGACCGTCTGGTAGCGGTTGCTCGCAGCGATCCGGCCCTGAATCGTCTCCGTGATGGCGTCTGAAAGCTGATCGCTGACTCCGCCCTTACCATCGGTCGGGAAGACGAGTACCACGCGCGAAGGCGGCATCATCTTCTGTTTGGACATCCTGCCCATGCTTCGGCCCATTTTACCGGGCGTGCCCTGTTTAACCGTCTTATCCGTCGCAGTATTCGCGCGGGCGCCGCCTCCGCCGGAAGCGGCCTGGGCGGGTGTCACCAAGAAGCGGATCAAGCGCAGCCCCGACGATGCGGCGCCGCCTCCGCCGGATGCGGCCTGGGCGGGCGTCTGCGCGATTGCGGGCGCGACCGAGATTGCCGCGAACGCCGCCGTGACTGCGCACGTTCCGATGAACAGGGCGCGGCGGATACCAAACCGTTGCTGGGAGGCTGCGCTGGACGCATTGCCCGGGTGGATCATGTTGGCTCTCCATTACAATTCGCGGGAGGAGGGCGTCGGTCAACGCCGAATCGACGCGAACGTTCTCAGGGGTTACACGCTTCAATTTGGGATCGGAGCAGGCCGTCACCGGTCTGCTCCGATCGTCGTTCTAACGGGTCAGCAGGAAGGGCCGTACTTGCCGGGAAACCTGACCGTCCGTGCTATGCGCCATCAGCTCGGCCATGTAAGTGCCCGAGGCTATCTGACGGCCTTCAGAGTCTCGCAGATCGAACACCGCGCGTCCGGTGGTTGCGCCGGAGCTTGTTACCGGCTGTCCGTTCAACGTCCGCAGAATGCGACCGCCGGGTGTGCGGATCACGATACGGGTTTCGGCATCTCGGGACAGCGTGTAGTTGATGGAAACGCTGGACGGGGCGCCTGCGCCACGATTGCCCGCCTGAGTAATGTCGAAGCCGGTTATTACCGCGGGGCCGTTGCCACGGGTAGACTCGGCGATGACCTGGACTTTGCGAGTCTTATTCGCATTAGTCGTCAGCAGTATCGAGGAGGTGGACCGCATGTCGTAGCGAGTGTTTGTATCGGTATCCACCAGAGTAACTTTGTAGTTGCGCGGCACGCTTGTCGCCAAGTCCGGCCACGAGAACGTCACTGGTTCGTTCGGCTTTGTGGAGTTCAGGACCATCTGCCATGTCTTGGCGCCGCCCGTCGCGGATCGAATGTCCTTGGCATATCGGCTACCGGTCGCCCACTCGTCATGCACGATGTCGAGCGACAGTTGGTTCTCCTGAGTTGGCGGCTTGCTGACCTTGTAGTAGTCCAGCTTTTCGGTCGCCTTGGTATTTACGCCGATCGTGGTAGTGTAGTCCGTGCTGATGTTGCCCTTCGCCTTTAACTGCAGGGTCCAGTCGGAGGTCGATGCGCGGGACCGCCGCGTGCCAAGGCC
>JAYTEU010000256.1:0-5320 GCA_043734985.1 Chthonomonadaceae bacterium | reverse complement strand
GTTGCGACCTTTTATACGATGTACAATGTCCGGCCGCGCGGTCGCCACCATCTCGAGGTGTGTACCTGTCTTACCTGCGCCGTAATGGGCGCCTACGATGTGATGCACGAGCTGGAGCATGAACTCGGTATTGGGGTGGGCCAGACGACGCCGGATCGGGAGTTCACCCTTTCCGAAGCGGAGTGCCTCGACTTTTGCGGCGCCGCCACGGTGGTGCAGGTGGGCGACCGATACTTCAACAATATCACCGCCGCCAACGTGACGGGCCTGATCGATGATCTCCGAAACAGCACGGACTACACCCCGGCCAAGCTCGCCGACTCGATCGTCAAGCTGCACATTCCCGGTTCGGTCGAAACCGGCGGCGGAAGCTACACGCCCGAAAAACTCGCCGGCCGCCCCGGCCCGATGCTTTAGGATTGGCATATGCCTTGCTGCATGTTTTGTCTGAACTCGGATTTATTTGATTTTGGGATGAACTATGATTGTGCCGACGCCCATCGTGTTCCATAAATCATAGTCTATCATTTAATCCGTTTAATCACAGTTCAGAAAGCATTGGACTGCGCGAATAGTTTAAGGACACTTACTGGGATGGGTATTTTAAACCTCCTGTTTGAACATCGCGACGTTCCTAACATCGAGGAGCGGGCGGTCTACGAGGCGCATCGCGGGTATTCGGGCCTCCGTAAAGCCGTTAAGATGGAGCGGCAGGCGGTTATCGACGAGGTCAAGACTTCGGGGCTGCGGGGACGCGGCGGCGCGGGCTTTCCAACTTGGATCAAATGGAACGGCCTGCCTAAGAACTACGACGCCCCGCACTACGTGGTCTGCAACGCGGACGAAGGCGAACCGGGAACGTACAAAGACCGCGAGCTTATGCTCAAGCTGGCGCATACGCTCGTCGAAGGCATGATCATCGCGGGGTATGCGACGTCGAGCAAAGCGGGCTATATCTATATTCGCGGCGAATACGTCGAGCCGGCCTGGCAGGTGCGCAAAGCCATCGACCAGGCGTATAAGGCGGGATACCTTGGCAAGAATATCCTGGGAGCCGGTTTCGATTTCGACCTGTATGTTCATATGGGCGCAGGCAGCTACGAGTGCGGAGAAGAGTCCGCCTTGATGAGCAGCCTTATGGGAGAGCGCGGCAACCCGCGCCTGAAGTTCCCGCACGCGCCGCTGCCGACCGTCTCCGGCGTTTGGAAGTCGCCGACGCTTATAAATAACGTGGAGACTTTCTGCGCGGCGACCTGGATACTGGCGAACGGCGGCGCGGAGTACGCGAAGCTGGGCACCGAGAAGAGCAAGGGCAGCAAGATCATCTCGGTCAGCGGGCATGTGCGCAAGCCGGCGAACTATGAGATCGAACTGGGCACGCCCCTGCTGGAGCTTCTCGAAGCGGCGGGCGGCGTGACCGGCGGCGCGCTCAAGGCGGTGATTCCGGGCGGCTCCTCGGTTCAGATAGTGCCCGCGGACAAGCTGGCCCCGATCAACCTGGACTACGAGAGTTGCGGCGCGAACGGAACGCTGCTCGGCTCCGGCGGCTTTATGGTTTTCAACGAGCGCACCGACATCGTGCTGCTGATGAAGCGGACTTCCGAGTTCTACGCGCACGAATCCTGCGGCAAGTGTACGCCCTGCCGCGAAGGGACGCGCTGGCTCTTCAAGATACTCGACCGCATCACTTCGGGCGGCGGAAGGCCGGGCGACATCGAGCTTCTGCTGGACGTGTGCGCGAACATCGACGGCCGCTCGTACTGCGGCCTGGGCGATGCCGCGGCATGGCCGATCGTCGGCGCTATCAAGGCGTTTCGAGAAGAGTTCGAATTCTGGATCAAGCACAAGCGCTCGCCCGTAGGCGCGAACGCCCTTCCGCCAACCGCGGAAGTAGTAAACCCGCTGCTAACGCTGACGGCTGTTTAGGCAGTCGTCAATCGGCAGTAGAAAATGCACGGCCAAGGTGAAGAATATGGGAAATCCCCGACTGCCTACTGCCGATTGCCGACTGCCCGAACTTCCCAACAGGACCACCCAAACCCATGTCTGATAACAAGCTCACCCAGACGGAGGCCTCGCTCAATCCGGCTACGGAGAAGTTGGTCAAGATAAAGATCGACAACGTTGAGATCGAGGTTCCGAACGGCGAGAATATCATCGAGTCAGCGAAGCGGCTCGGTATCGACATTCCCTACTTTTGCTATCATCCGCGCCTCTCCAAAGGGGATGCGGCCAACTGTCGTATGTGCCTGGTGGAGTGCGCGACGACCGCGCCCGACGGTTCGGTGCGAAAGATGCCGAAGCCGCAGGCCGCCTGCACCATGCCCGCCTCCGAAGGACTCGTGGTCGAAACCGGCACGGACAGGATCGTTAAGGACCGCAAGGCCGTCCTCGAATTCCTCCTGATCAACCATCCTCTCGACTGCCCCGTGTGCGACCGTGGTGGCGAATGCCCGCTTCAGAACAACACTCTTTTCTATGGGCCGCCGACGAGCCGCTACATTGAGGAGAAGCGACACTTCCCGAAGGCGTACCCGCTTTCCGATTTCGTCGTACTGGACCGTGAGCGCTGCATACACTGCGCCCGCTGCACCCGATTCACGGAGGACATCAGCGGCGACGCGCAGCTCGGTTTCCTGAAACGCGGCGCGGACATGGAGATAGGGACGTTTGCGCACACGGAGTACACGAGCCGATTCAGTGGCAACGTGATCGAGCTCTGCCCGGTCGGCGCGCTGCTTTCCCGCACCTACCGCTTTAAGGCGCGGCCGTGGGACCTGCTGACGCAACGCTCCGTCTGTTCCCAGTGCTCAAATGGCTGCAACATCAAGCTTGATTACCGCATGAACCAGATTCAGCGGGTGAACGCCCGGCTGAACGAGGATGTGAACGAAGAGTGGACCTGCGACCGGGGCAAGTTCGGTCACGCCTACGTCTCTTCCGCCGATAGGATCACCCAGCCGCTGCTCCGACGCGGCGAGGAGTTCGTTCCCATCGACTGGACCGAAGCCTACCGTATTCTTGGCGAGAGCCTCAAGGCCGCCGGGTCGAATGTCGGCGGCATCGGCGGCGCCGTCAGCACCAACGAGGACAACTTCGCATTTCAGCGGCTGTTTCGAGAGGTGCTGAAGAGCAACAATATCGACCACCGCACTTCCGGCTTCATCGGTCCTGCCAACCGGCCGCTCTTCGAGCGCCTCGGGTATCACGGCATGGGGAATTCCATCGCCGAGCTGGAGAAGATGAAGACGATCCTGGTGCTCGGTTCGGACCTCTCCCTGGAGCAGCCGATCGTCTTCCTGCGGGTCCGCAAGGCTTATCGCTTCAAGGGTGCTTCTATCATCAACGCGGACTCTCGGACCTATGAGGGTACCACCAATGTCGGCGACTTCGCGGCTGTCAATCTGATCTACCGACCTGGAACCGAGGTCGCGCTTCTGAATGGCATCCTTGCCGTTTTGTTCGCGGAGAACGTGGTGGCACCTAACCCCCCAACCCCCCTTCCCGGGGCGGGAATGGGGGCTCAAGCCCCCCCCCTCGCGGAGAACCTGGTGGCGCCTAACCTCCCAACCCCCCTTCCCGGGGCGGGAAGGTGGGCTCAGGACTCCCCCTTCCCTGCGAGCGTAGCAAGCGATTCAGGGAAGGGGGCCGGGGGGTTAGGTTCCGATTTTGCGGCGCTAAGAGCCGCTGTCATTGAGTGGACGCCGGACCGAACCGCGAAGGAGACAGGCGTCAGCAGCGAGGACGTTACGGCTGCGGCGAGACTGATGGCGAGCGGCCCAATGGCGATCCTCGCCGGGAAGTCCATCACAGAGCATCCCTACTATGCGGATATCGTGAATTTGCTTGCCAATCTGGCAATCGCGACCGGCAACCCGAATAATGTGAACGTTCCCGGCATGGAGTGCAACTCCCAGGGAGCCTCGGATATGGGCCTTCTGCCGGACCTCGGGCCTGGCTACGTGCCGGTCGCGAATCCCGGAATGAACACGCGGGAGATGCTAAAGGCCGCCGCGGCCGGATCGCTAAAGGCGCTTTGGCTCCATGAAGCAGAACTGCTCGAGTCGTCGCTCGATTCGTCGCTGGTGCGAGATGCGCTGGAGAAGTGTCCCTTCGTGGTCGCTTCCGCACTCACGCTTTCGGCTACGGCGCAGTACGCCCACCTCGTGCTGCCGGTAACGAGCTTTGCGGAGAAGGACGGAACCTTCACCAGTTGCGAACGGCGCGTTCAGCGAATCTACAAAGCGTTCGACATCGCTCCGGAGATCAAGTCGGGCTGGCTTATCTTCTCCGAAATGTCGGCGCTTCTCGGGGGAGGCGGCGCGCCCTACTTCTCCGCGCGCGATATTCTGCGCGATATAGCCGTCAACGTGCCGCAGTACGCCGATATCACACCGAAGAATCTTGGTGAAGCCGGCGTGCGCTGGAGCTATTCCGCCGCGACGTCTCCGGGCCTTCGAGTCGCCCCTGTAAGCTACAATCCGCCGACGCAGCCTCAAGCGCGAACGGCAGTAACAGGTTAACGGATGCTAAAATTTCCACACGTATACCTGCCTGAGTATATCGGCTCGCTGCACCTGCCGGACATCGTTCCGTACATCGCGCTTGCAGGCGTCTACGCGTTTGTGCTGGGCATTCTGCCGATGCTCATCTATATCGAGCGCGTGGTCGTGGCATTCATGCAGGACCGGTCCGGGCCGAACCGGGTCGGGCCGCGCGGACTGCTCCAGACGACAGCAGACGTAATCAAGATCTTCTTCAAGGAGGATGTTCAGCCGAAGAGCGTAGACCCGAAGATCTTCATACTCGCGCCGATTATCGCCGTGATTCCCGCCTTTGCAAGCGGCGCCGTGCTTCCGCTGATGCAGATGTGGTTTATGAGAGGCGTTCACCTCGCGATCCCCGGGTTCTACCTGGAGAACGCCGCGCACCAACATCTGCCCTGGTGGATCGAGGGTAACGTGGACGCCGCGAACTTGTTCCAGGTTCCGCTTACCGTGGGCAACGTGAACATCGGGCTGCTCTACATCCTGGCGCTCGCTTCGCTCCAGGCGTACGGCGTGGTTCTGGCCGGCTGGTCGTCCAACAACAAATATTCGCTACTTGGCGGCCTGCGCGCCTCCGCGCAGCTCATCAGTTACGAGCTTTCGATGGGGCTGGCGCTCCTGTGCGTCATTCTTCTGGCGGGATCGCTCCAACTGGACAAGATCGTCGCCGCGCAGAATGTCATGCCGTTCGGGATCGACCGTATCGGCGGCATACAGATGCCGGAGATCCTGAAGGGGAGTATCTTCTCCTGGTACTGGCTCCAGAGCCTGAT
>JAYTEU010000255.1:0-1873 GCA_043734985.1 Chthonomonadaceae bacterium | reverse complement strand
GTACTCGATGGCAAGGTCGTACTTCTGTTGTTGAACGCACGCCTGCGCGATCACCTTATAGGTGTCGGGATTGGCGGGGTTGCTCTTTATCTCGCGGTCGAACGCGGCGCGCGCCTTCGGAATATCGCCAGCGGAGAGCGCCGCCACATAGGGAGCCAATTGTCGCTCTGCCAGCATGTCCGAGAGGCTGGGCGCGCCCACGATACTGCGGAGCAGCAGCCAGACACAGCCGCCGGCCAGCGCCGCTGAAATCAGGCGCGGCAGGATCGGACTGGGCTCGGGCTTAACCATGTATAGTAACTCCTCGGATGGGTGGCAATCCTTGCCGCAGGCTGCGCGGCGATGCCATAGAGACGATTGCCGGTTTCGTCGGCGGAGCGGCGGGCTTGACCGGCTCCTTGGGCGCTTCGCCGAAATGCGGGTGCGCCATCATCAGGTAAAACGACAGCCCGTTGTGGACCGCATGCATGCAGATGGTGACCCAGAGCGACTTCGTCTTTTCATATACGTAGGCAAGCAGCATGCCCATCGGAAAGATGACCAGAATGGCGAGCGGCCCAAAGTGGACTACCGCGAACATCAGCCCGCTCAAAATAATGGCGGAAGGCACATTGATCCGCCTCTTGAGCGAGTTGTAGAGAAATCCCCGAAAAAACACCTCTTCCCCGATCGGCGCTGCGACGGCTCCGGCCAGGGCAAAGAAGATCTTGAGCGGAAGCGATTGGATGCCCTCGAACATCCCGCCTGCCGTAAGCGCCTTCGTGAGTTTGACCATGCCATCTAGGATGGCTTTCGGCACGACGTGCGGCAAAATCCCGCCCAGCGCCCACTCCGCTCCAGTGGCGGCGCCGAAAAGCAGGAGACCCAATCCGCATCCGAGCGCGATCAATCGGGGCTCCGGGCGGCCCAGGCCGATCTCCTTAAGCGAGATTCCATACCGGCGAACGTAAAATGCGGTAACTGCGACGAAGAGCGCGTTCAGGAAGACGATGCCGATAGACTGGATGATGATACCCGGTGGGCTGAACATCCCACTCACGCCGCCGTGGCCCGGCGCAAGGAGCAGCGGCAGCAGCGCCAGGGTGATGACCACCTGACCGACGATAAATACGAATTGAAACGCCAGCCACGGGTCGACCAGGCTCCACGTGCGCGCGAAGGGATAGCGCGGCATCTCGGGGAAAATTGGCGCGGGAGGTTCGGGCGCGGCGGGCAGCTCGGCGGCCCGCGTCTCCGCATCGTCGGCTTCGTCGCCCGGGAGTTCCGGCGTATCTACGGCAGCCGCAAGCTCCATACGCGCCAGATCCCGCGCATTGCCGTCACCGTACGGTTTCGCGGATTGCACGCCCGCGTCCGGCCGGGTATACGGCGCTCCCGCAAGTCGCGCCGCCGCATAGTTGGCCTCCTCAACCCGTTGGGTTGCCCATACGTAGGCGACCCACCGGATAAAGATCACGGCGTCCGCGATCAGTATCGCCAGACCTACTATCACGAAAACAACCAGAAGGATAAGGGCGGTATTCTGGTCAAAGGACATTTTTCTTGCTCCGAACTCGCCCGCGGCCGGGGCGATTCCTTAACTCAAATAATCAGCCAAATTGGCGGTCATGTCATTGTCGGTCAGTTCCAGAAATATCTCCTCCAGGCTCTTTTTACCGTTTTCTCCCGGAACATCTCCGTCGGTCGGCCCCGCTGCCTCGCGGCGCTGCGCCCGCAGTTCGTCCATCGTACCCTGCGCGATGATCCGGCCCTGGTTCACGATCGCGATCCGGTCGCACGTCCGCTCGGCCACTTCGAGGATGTGCGTGGACATAAAGACGGTAACGCCCCGTAGGCATAGCTCGCGAAGGATATCGCGCATCGCCCGCGCGCC
>JAYTEU010000254.1:0-6152 GCA_043734985.1 Chthonomonadaceae bacterium | reverse complement strand
CCTCCACGCCGGAAGGGTGAGAACGGGAGCACGGCGTCTAACGTTTCCATGCCTCCCCGGCAGGGATTTCGCGACCGCGAGGCGAATCGCGGAGGCATGGAAAACGAACCGCGCACCTCCTCGGAATCGCCTTCCGGGTCTGCCCATTTCACCGCCGTCCCCGCAAGCCTCGCCTGATCCGGCAGGGCAAAGAGCGCCGACCCAAGACCGCCGAACCGGTGCCCGCGCAGAGCGCTTTCTGCGGAGTTGCGCGCACTGCTGCTGCGTCAGGTTATGGCTCCGACGTGGTGGCCCGTACGGGACTGTGCAAGGCGGAGGCGCAGGCTGCGGCGTTGCGGCGGATCGGAAGCGACGGGCTCGCGGACGATCGCGGTGAAGGTGACGGACGTGTTTGGGAACGATGGGCTGCGGGTTTATTCCATTGAGCCGGCGCGGAAGCGATAGGGTGAGGGGGTGAGGGGGTGAGAGGGTGAGGGGTTGCCCGGATGCCGGTTGCCGGGTGTTGAAAACACCCGGCAGGAAAGTACAAGCGTCTTCCAGACGCGATGCGGCTTTCTTGCGCTTACTTGTTAGGATGTGAAATAAGTATGAATCGACGGCTTGTTACCAGCTCGGGGCAGACAACGCTTACGGCGACTTTGAGCGTTCAGACGCAGATCATCGAGGCGGTGCAGAAGCAGGTCGATGCGTGGGTAGGGAGCGGCTACGAGGGCGCTTCCGACCTGACGCGCCGCCTGCTTACCTGGTGGTTCGGCGATCCGCACCTTCTGCGTGACGAACGGCAGGGCGACTACTATTTCAAGTGGCACGCTCATCAGCAGCGGGCCGTCGAAACGGCGATCTGGCTGCACGAGGTAGCAGGGCTCCGCCGCACCGAAGCGTATGCGGCGCTGGCAGGGCAGGATCGCGCTGCAGCGGGCTCCGTGGGCGAAGATCGGCCTGCATCTGGCGACGGGCAGCGGCAAGACCAAGGTTATGAGCCTATTGATCGCCTGGGCGCATCTGCATTGGGTCCAGGAGACAGATGTCGCGCGGTCGCTCGGAATGAGCAATACGCACCTGCTGATCGCGCCGAACCTGATCGTGCTGGAGCGACTCCTGGATGACTTCCAGAACGGCAAGATATTCCGGTCCGACCCCATTTTGCCGCCCGAGTTCCGCAGGCAGTGGATGCTGAAGGTCTGCACCGCGCAGGATGCGCCGGAGGAGTGGAACGAGTACGACGCCTACCTGGTTGTGACCAACATCCACAAGCTGTTCGGCATGGGGGAGGCTCAGACGCTGGAGGCGTCTGCCACGGGCACTCTCTCCATGGATTTCACCCTCGACCTGGAAGAGCGCTCGCCGACGCAGATGGACCTGGGTTCGCCCTCGCTGCTCCGCTTCCTGCGCACGGCCCAGTCTCAGGTGATAGTTTTTAACGATGAGGCGCACCACGTTCACGACGAGGCAGTCCACTACGGCAACAAACTGGAGAGGGACGATGCGACCGGCGATGCCGTAGCCTGGAACCGCGTGCTTACGGCCATTCATCAGAACGGCGGGCTTGCGCTGCAGTGCGATCTTTCCGCAACGCTGTTCGAGGAGTCGAACAAGACCTGGTTCCGGCACACGGTCTACGATTTCCCACTGGAAGCGGCTATCCGCGGTGGCATCGTCAAGCAGCCCTACCTGGCGAAAGTCAAGGTCCACTACAAGGCCCTGGACGGCGAAGACGGCGCGCCCCTCGGCGACAGCATCCCCCTGATCGATGAAGCCGCCGCGACTCCTTTTCAGCGGTACGGCAAGCTCATACAAGCCGGAATCGCGAACTACCTGGAGGAGCAGCGGAAACTCACCGACGCCGGGCTGAAACGAAAGGCGCTCCTCTTTATCGTCTGCAACACGCAGATCGAGGCGAAGCAGATCGCGGAGCAGTTGGAGGTCTGGAAACCGGCGAATAGCGAAGAGACGCCGCTTGCCGGGAAGATCATCGAGATTCATATCGGCAAGAAGGAGCAGACCGACGAGAAGTCCTGGCAGAAGATCCGCGACGACATAAAGCGGGTAGATAGCGACGACTCGCCCTATTCCGTTATCGTCTCGGTGATGATGCTGAAAGAGGGCTGGGACGTCAAGAACATCAAGGTGATCGTTCCCCTGCGGCCCTGCGACAGCCGACAGTTGACCGAGCAGCTTCTTGGGCGCGGCCTGCGCCGGATGTTCATGCCCGCCTGGAACGCGGAGGGCGAGCGCCAGGATTCCGGCATCAAAGAGGGACTGTACGTTATCGAGCACCCCTCATTTCAGCGCGTCATCGACGGCATTCGCGACATTATGGAGGACGAGCCTTCCACGTCCCAGCCGCCTGTCGGCGTTCTCGCGCGGATGGTGGAGCCTCCCGAGGAGCGGGCCAAGCGCGATCTGCCCATAAGCCGGATCGTGGGCGCGTTCGCGCAGGGCGAAGATTGGCCGGAGCGCATCGGCAATAACAGCCTGCCGCCTCTGCCCAACCGGTTCAAATACGATACCGAGCTAAAAGAGATCGAGGGGAAGATCACGCACCACAGCGCCATCGTGGGCGAGACGCAATCCGGCGATGCGATCCTGTTCGACATCACCATCGAGGACTACGCCTCCCTCGACGCCGCGCTCACGCAGGCATACTGCATCCCCATCTGCCGGGAGCAGCGCCTATCCCATACCTATCTCGCGGCGGTGAAGCGCATCGTCAAGACCTACCTGGAGCGATGCACCTTCGACATTCGGGGGTTTCCCTTCAACATCGACGCCGCCATGGACTCCGACGAGGAGACGCGCGCAATCGTCGCCCGGAATATCTGCAACAGCAACGTCGTCGCGACGGTCAAGCAGACGATAGCGAAGGTGATAGGCGAGGCGCGAGGCGGGCAGGAGACTCCCGACGTGGAGATCGATACCGTTTCGGCGGCAAACGACCTGCGGGAATTCGAGACGACGCTCACCAAGAACCACATCGAGAACCCGCGCAAATCCGTTCACGCCCTCTGCTGTTTCGACAGCCCGGATGAGATGCGCCTGGCGCAGCTTTTGGACGATGCCGAGGACGTCGCCTCCTGGCTGTGGAACGATCAGCGCGGCGTCGGTTTCCGCATCCAATACGTCTACGAGGGCCGGACCCCCTACTACTATCCCGACTTCCTGGTCCGCCTCACGGACGGCCGGATGTTCATTGTCGAGAGCAAGGGCAGCCAGCGCACCCGGGACGTCGTCAAGGCGCAGCGCTCGGAACGCTACGCCGAAATCCTCACCAAGAACACGGAAACGCCCTGGAGCTACCTACTGTTGGTGAACGATCGCGCGGCGCGGCGGGAGGATATTAAGTGGTGGTCCGGCCAAGGGCGGCTGCTATTTGCGGACCTTGTCGCCCATGCTGAGAACGCTTCGTTGGGCGGTCCGTTATTGGGATATTAGTCTGCCGGCACGCCGGTGTGACAGTTGCTTACACAACTATTAACGAGAAGTCAATGGTATTTCTATTTGTATGGCATAATTATTGCATAGATACATTTCTACCTAAACGAGTCGGTCTGTTGAGAGGCATGCCATTGAAGGGGGAACGATGGAAGCAAAACTGATCGCTCTAAAGCTCGTCTTGAACGAGCTGAGCATTCCAGACTCGATAGATACCATTGATGATCGGAAACGGGTACAGAAGGCGATTTACCTGGGGCAGTTGGCGGGCGTCCAACTCGGGTACCGTTTCGGCTGGTACAAGAAGGGTCCTTATAGTCCGGATTTGACCAAAGATTACTATGCCTTGGCTGAGGCCATTGAATTGGGGGAATCAGACTTTACAGCTGTCAAGTTGCAATCCGAGGTTCGAAGCAAGTTAAGCAGCATAGAGCCACTTTTCACGGTTCCTACTGGTATCGATTTGCCACAGGAAGATTGGCTTGAGCTGGTATCGTCTGTCCACTACCTCCTAAAAATCAGCAAGCGTGACACGAAGAGCGCGACGGAGGTACTGCAACTTGAAAAGCCACATCTTGCCGCATTTTCAGAGACTGCGAAGCAAGCATTGATTTCGGTGAAACTAATGTAGTCAAAGGGCCGAGCAATGTCCAAGTTCAATGTCAAACGCATTTCCTGCCCGGTTCATGGTAGCATTGGTCTCAGTCAAATCGAGCTGGATATCATTCAAACAAGTGCATTCCAGCGGCTCCGAAATGTCAAGCAACTGGGTCTTGCGTACTACGTCTTTCCAGGAGCCGACTATTCGCGATTTTCCCACTCTCTTGGCGTGTGCCATGTCACGGGCCGCATCTTGGAAGCGCTTAAGGACATCGGTACGGACATACCAGACACCGAGCTTCAGCGGTACCGCCTAGCTGCGCTATGTCATGATATCGGCCACTACCCATTTTCACACGCAACAGAAGAAGCCGTCGAGAACTATTATAAGAGTCAGCTATTCGCTCCAACCGGCGCAGACACTGCTCCTGGCCCCTTACCGGTCGCCTCGGATGTGGAACCCTTCTACAAACACGAAGCATTAGGTAAGGAAATTCTTAGGCGAGACCCAGACATTGGCGAAGTATTGAAGCGCAATCGCATCACGGACGAGGAAATCTCGTCCGTGTTTTTCAGGTCGGACGCCACGGCTACTTATGCAAATCTTGTGAGTTCTGATCTGGACGCAGATCGTATCGATTACCTCTTACGTACTGCCCGCCACACGGGACTGCCTTACGGATCCGTGGACCTCGACTATCTTCTCAGCCAGATCACTTTGGACGCTGCAAAACGTGTCTGCATCACGGAAAAAGCCTTGCGCACTGCCGATCACTTTCTGTTATGTCGCTACTTTGATTATCAGCAGGTAGCATTCCACAAAACCGTAGCAGCACTCGAACTCGTGCTGAAAGACGTATTGCAAGCGCTCCTGGAAACAGGCCTACTCGACTGCTCAGGGAATGCAATTGTGAACAAAATTCAGGGCCGAGACTGGGCCTATATGGACGATGTCTACGGAATGGGTCTAATTCGTGACCTTGAAAGACAGGCAGATTTAGACGATGTTACGCGGATCAAGGCGCGTTCAATCCTCCAGCGGAATCCGCCGAAGTTATTGGTGCAGAAAGAAATCATTACGGAGCGGTCAAGAGAAAGCAAGAGCAATTTTCTAGGTCAGGTTCAGCACGTCAAGAACAACATCGCTAAGTGGGCAGGTGAATTTGATATCGCCGAGGGCCTATGGTACCCATGGCACAAGAGCGTTTCACTCACGAAGATGGGTTCACGTCTTCCTGTGTCCACATTCGAAGAAGGTACAACCGAGGCCGAAAGAGACAAGTACGAGCAATCTATTCGTGTAGTCTGCGCGGACAAGCAAAGATCGAGGCCTATCTCTGAACTGAACTATTCGCTCATGAACGTACTCTCAAACCAGGAAGTCTATTCATTGCGACTATATGTCCTCCTGACACCGGAAAAAGAGGGTCTGCGTAAGTCAATCACGGACCGCATCAAAGCCGATTTGAACTTCATTGATTGGAAAGACTAACCGAGGCTCGAACCATTACATAGATACCTCGGTCCCACCTGAATAAAGGGAAGAACGACTGGAGTATCGCCGAGGCGTGAACTACGTCAGATTGCTGACCGTGCATGATCGAAGTTCGGTACCTGTTACCTGCATCACGATACCGGTAACGGGCGGCTCCTGGATGACGACATGAGCAGGATTATCGGAGCGATGGGCCGAAGAGTATCGTCATAAAGGACATCGAAAAACTCGAAGTGAAGCGCGAGTTCGGGCCGCTGAGCGGGCAACAGCCGGACGGAAGGCCGCTCTGGGGCCAATTGCGCCGCGCATTTTGTGGATCGGCGCTAAATCCGGCCTTCCGGAATACTCCCGGCTTGCGGAGTATCTGGAGGGAGGGTTGAACGCACGTGGATTTGCGCCGAAGACAGGCGCGCCTGGGCAGCAGCTACCAAAGGGCGCTCACCCGCGCGTAACGCTCGCCCGCGCTAAATCACCGCAAGGGGCGAATTCGATCCGTTACGAACTCCGCGAAAATATTCTGATGGATGTAGACAAAGAAAGAGTATTATTCGTCTATAATAGGACTCTGATGGAGAGCGATCCGCAGTCGGAGGGTCGGTCCATACCCCGATCGACAATTTCGCGC
>JAYTEU010000253.1:0-6248 GCA_043734985.1 Chthonomonadaceae bacterium | reverse complement strand
AGTCCCAATCCTGTGTCTTCTCGTTATAGCAGGGCTTCAGGCCCTCCAGGCGCGAGCGCTCGTTGCAGTACTGCTTGGCATCCCGCCAGCGGATTTTCTCGACCGGGTTCCTGGGGTTCTCCTGCCAGTGGGACGGGTTGGGAAGCTGCACCTTGACAAACATCTCGTGCGTTACCGGAGTTTTGTCCATTAGGAACGCGCCGACAGTCACCTTGTGCGGCGGAGCCTCATCCGGATTGCCCTGAGCGCTGCCCATTGTGAACTCGCCCGCGGGAATAGCCTCCATCGCGACCCCCGACTTGGTGACGATCTCGACCGGGCCGGACTCGGCTCCGTTCGAAGCGGCGGGCGCGCCAGGCGTGCGGGGAGAGCCGCACGCCGTAAAGGCCGCAGCCAATCCGATCAGAGGTAACAGGCGTAATGCGCGCCCGGTGTGGAATAGTCTGGCTTGCACGCTGCTACTCCTTGCCGTTTCTGCGGGCGCGGAACCAGGCGGGCTCCTTGTTGCTGGCGCCGTTGGTGGTCAGTTGAGCCACATCGGCATCGGTAGCGGTGAGCAGGTCGATCTTGCCGGTGCGTTCGGCGGAGACGGCAAAGATATTCCAGTCGCCCGCATAGACGCCGACGATCTCGCAGGCCGCCTGAAAGCTGCCCTTCTTGCTCAGATCCCCCTCGCCCTCCGGACCGCGGCTGAACGCGACGTACTTGCAGTCCGGCGACCAGTCGATATGGTAGACCTTGTTATGGGCGTCCGCGATACGCAGGGACCAGGGACCGACCGACGGCGTCTCAGCATCCAGACTGATAGGGGCGACATCCAGTTCATGGTCTCCGGAGCCCCAGGCGATGTGCTTGCCATCCGGGCTGATGCAGGGCCTGCATCCCGGTATCTTTAGATCGATGATTCGGCTGCCATGGGCCTCGATCAGCAGCATGGCATGGCCGAATCCCATTCCGGCGTGTACGGTGGCCGCGATCCACTTCCCGTTGGGGGCAAAGCTGGGATTGTAGAGGTGGTGCAGGTTGGCGCTGTTGGGATGCGGCTCTGTCTTTCCCGTGGCGAGGTTGTAGAATGCCATGCCCTTCGTGGAGTAGTCGACCACGGCGAACTTATCGTACTCCTGGGGAAGGTACCCGAGAATTCTGCCGTCCGGGCTCCAGAACTGCTCGCGCGCGCGATCCGCGATCTTGTGGCGACGCTTGCCGGTGATGTCCATTATCCACAAACTGCGCACGTTGTCGCGCCCTTCGCCCGCATCGACGGTATAGGCGATCTTCGAGCCATCCGGCGAGATTTGCGGATAGTGTTCGTGCTGATCGGGCGTGTTGGTGAGATTTACCGGCTTGGAGCCATCCGCGTTCGCGACGAATATCTCCCAGTTGCCGTTGACGTAACATTCCCAGGCGACCTTCATGCGGACCGATTTGAGCTTCTTCGCAAGCGCTCCGGTCGAATGAGACACCTTGTCTTGAGGTCCGCGATGCGCGTGTGTTTCTGCATTAGCGGTGACAGAAGCGGCGATTAGGATCGTCGCAATACCTATCCCAAGAACCTTCAGATTGAGCAGTCTAAGCATCTTAGTCGTTTGTCCTATCGCATCGGCGCCGAAGCAACCTTGCTCAATACGTTTAAGATAATGGATGCAGGTCGCAAACTCTCTAACCGTGCCAGTCCACGTCGGTGACCTCTTTGGCGTGCGCGACGATGAAGTCGCGGCGCGGCTCGACCTTTTCGCTCATGAAGATGTCGAACATCTCGATGGCGGCAGGCAGGTTCTCCGGGTCGATCTGGATCCGCGCCAGGCGACGCTTATCCTGGTCCATCGTCGTCTCTGCCAGGTCGATGGCGTTCATCTCGCCCAGACCTTTGAAGCGGGTGACCATCACGTCCTTCTTGGTGCGAACGCGCTTCAGGATGGCGTCGCGCTCGTCCTCGTTCTTCGCGTAGTACTGGTCGTTCTTACCGACCTTCACGCGAAAGAGTGGGGGCTGGGCCACATACACATGGCCCTCCTGGATCAGAGGCCGCATGTAGTGCCAGAAGAAGGTGAGCAGCAGCGTCCGGATATGGTCGCCGTCCACGTCGGCATCGGTCATGATGATGATCTTATCGTATCGCAGCTTACTGAGATCATACGACGACTTGCTCGATCCATTCCCATTGCCGTTCCCGCTGCTGGGAGCGCTCGCATAACCGTCGGAAACCTCGGTCTCCGCCTCTTCGTCTTCGCTGTCAGTGCCGTACGAGATGCCCGTGCCCAGCGCCGTGATCATCGCGCGGATCTCTTCGTTTTCCAGCACCTTGTCTACGCGCGTCTTGCCCGCGTTAAGGATCTTGCCTCGCAGCGGCAGAATCGCCTGGGTGCGCCGGTCGCGCCCCTGCTTGGCCGGGCCGCCTGCCGAGTCGCCTTCGACGAGGAAAAGCTCGCATCGCTTGGGATCGCGCTCCGAGCAGTCGGCCAGCTTGCCGGGCAGCGAGTTCGATTCCAGCGCGCTCTGACGCTTCACCAGTTCGGCCGCGCGGCGTGCCGCGTCGCGGGCGCGCTGGGAGGTCAGCGCTTTGTCGATCACCTTGCGGGCGACCGCCGGGTTCTCTTCCAGGAACTCGCTAAACTTCTCGCCGACGATGCTGTTTATCACGCCTTCCACTTCGTTGTTGGCGAGCTTGACCTTGGTCTGCGACTCGAACTTGGGATCGTGCAGCTTTACGGAGATGACGGCCGTCAGCCCCTCCCGGACGTCGTCGCCGGTGAAGTTGGTCTCTTTCTCCTTCAGCAGGTTGTTCTTGCGGGCATAGTTGTTAAGTACGCGGGTCAGCGCCGTCTTAAAGCCGGAGAGGTGCGTGCCGCCGTCGGGAGTGTTGATGTTGTTGGCAAAGCTCAGGATCATCTCCTGGTAGCCGAGGTTGTACTGGAGGGCCAGTTCTGCGCTTACGGGCAGCGCGCCTTCCTTAACTTCGCGCACGCCGCTGAAGTAGATCGGCTTGTGGAGCGCGTCCTTGGTCTCATTAATATGCTCGACGTACTCGACCAATCCCTTGGGATAGTGAAACACCTTGGTGACAGGTTCCGACGTGACCGGCTCGGCGACAGCCGCACCCTCTTCGTCCGAAATGGTTGGCAGCTCCGTGGCAAGATCACGCTCGTTTGTGAAGGTCAGCGTGACGGTCTTATTCAGGTAGGCAAGCTCGCGAAGGCGGCGCTCGATCTTTTCGGCGTCGGGGCTGGTCGTGCTGAATATCTGCGGGTCGGCGTGCCAGCGCACCAGCGTTCCGTGCTCGCTCGCCTTTGCTTTGCCGGTCACTTTGAGGGGCTTGGTCGTATAGCCGCGCTCGAAACCGATCTTATGAACCGCTCCGTTTTGCCACACCGTCACATCCAGCCAGTCGGAGGTGGCGTTAACACAGGAGACGCCCACGCCGTGCAGTCCTCCGGAGACCTTGTACGCGCCGCTGTCGAACTTTCCGCCCGCATGCAGCTTGGTCAGCGCGAGTTCAACGCCGGGCATGTTGTAAGATTGGTTAATATCGGTCGGGATGCCGCGGCCGTTGTCCCGCACGGAAATGCTCTCGTCGGCGTGCAGAATCACGTCGATTCGATCGCAGTGCCCCGCCATCGCCTCGTCGATTGCGTTGTCGCTAACCTCGACGAACAGGTGATGCAAACCCTTGCCGTCCGTGCTGCCGATATACATGGCCGGCCGAAGTCGAACGGCCTCGAGTCCTTCGAGAACCTGGATCGAATCACCCCCGTACTTCATTGTCACGTGGCCGAGGTCGTCGATATTCTCCTGAAGCGCCGCCTCTTTTTGACGTACATCGTCGGAACGAACCTCTTCCGCCTCGATTTGCGCCGCCTGCGCCGCGATCTCTTCTTTAGTCATCTTAGCGTTCGTCGGCTTCTTGTTGAATGCCATGTAGAGAAAACCTCCATACGCGAAAATCCGCGCTGATGCGCGACAGTCGCACGCTTCCCTGCGGGGTTAACAAACGAGCGTTCGGGGACAATCAGCGGGGCAAAGGTCACACACGCAGATCGCGTGAAAGGAATGCACAAGATGTGTCAATTTCTTTTCAAAACCGCTTTTTGACGTACTCTATTTTACCCCGAAAGAAGACAAAAGTCAAGATGGATACGGGGGCGATCCCCACCATTTCCACTTTGCTGTCTACTGTTTTGTCTACTACTCACCGAGCCATAATTCCGGAAACGGACCTGCCGTTCGCCCGCCTGCGCCGTGCGTCCTTGAATCGGCAATCGGGCACGCTTTCAGGTATCCTGATTTTACGCTGTCATGTCTACTCCCGCGCTCTTTAACACAACTCAGGCGCCCTTGAGCGGCCTGCCCGAAGGGCCGCCATCCCGGGCCGAAATAGACCGCGCCGGGCCGCCCCTTATGGATGCGCCGGCTGTGGAGAGCTCCGCGACGCTTTGCCACGCGGTCGTGCAGGCGGTGACGCTCTCCCTTACCAGCGGCGACGCCCTGGATGCGCTCTTCAACGTGCTCGCTCAGGGCTGCGGCGCGCTGGCTCTGGCGCTCGAAATCGTCGCGGGCTCCGCGACCCGCCTTCAGCCGTATGGCGACATCGGCGCCCTGATGGAAACCAACCCTAAGGGTCCGCGAGATCCCATCCTGCTCAGCGTCCCCATCCGGCATCCCGACTGCTCGGAAGGCCGCCTTTTGCTCGCCATTCCTGCGCCGGACTACGCGGGCCAGGCATCCCCAAACCACGCCGTTCCGCCGGACCCGTACTGGATTGCCGCGCATGGCGGAGCGGAACCGACGCCCGCCTGCCCGCAGGCCGAAGCCGAGCGCGTGGAGATACTGAAAATCCTCGACACCTCCGCGCTCCTTCTCGCGCAGCGCCTTGCGCAGGAGGCGCTGGCGCGAAGGGCGGAGGATGCCGAAAGGCGGTCGGAACAGCGGATCAGCGAGGTGGCCGCGATCTACGAGATCGGCCAGGCTATCGACCAGATCGAGCACTCAAGTCTGCTCTCTCTCATCACCGAGCGCGCGGCGTCGCTGATGGATGCACAGGCCTGCTCGCTGATGGTGGTACACGAAGAGACGCAAAGCCTGCGCGTTGCCGCGAGCACCGGCCTGCCGGATTCGGCGGCCGAGCACGAGCAGAAGATAGGCGAGGGGATCGCGGGACGCGTGGCCCTTACCGAACAGCCGATGCTGATCGTCGGCGACCTTCGGGACCCGCGCCTCGATGGCGTGCCGCTGCGCCCCGAGATCAGCTCCTCGATGCTGGTGCCGATGAAAGATCCAGAGGGCCGCGTTCTCGGGGTGCTCGCCATCCGGAGGCGGCGACCCGCGCGCGACTTCGACGACACCGACCTAAAGGTCTTCTCGGTCTTTGCGACGCAGGCCGCGCTCGCGCTTACCAATAAGCGGCTCTACGACAACCTCGATCGCCGCGCCGCCGAGCTTCTCAAAATCTCCAACCTCTCCCGCGCCCTGATCTCCACGCTGGACCTCGACGACCTCCTGAGCCGCGTCGCGGAGGACATCTGCCAGATCGTCGGGTTCGACCGATGCTGCCTCTATCTCCGGGAGATCAACAAGCCGCTCTACACTCCGAGAACGTGGCGCGGGTATTCCGACACGACGCTGAAAAACCCCGCGCGCGAAGGCGAGGGCGCAGTGGGCATGGCGGCCAAGACGAAACAGATCGTCCAGTTCGACGGCGTCGAAACGCCGCCGGTCGATCCCGACGCGGCGCGCTCCTACCGGCAGCGGCGCGGGTTCGCCCGTTCGCTCGGCGTCGCGGCCTTTGTCGCCGTTCCGCTGCTGGACAGCAAGAACCGCTGTCTCGGCGTAGTTGTGGCGGACAACCGCGCGACCCGCCTCCCGATCTCCGACGATCAGGTGAGCCTCCTCTCCGTGTTTGTGAACCAGGCCGGTATCGCGGTCGAGAATGCGCGGCTGTACGATACCACGCAGGAGAATCTCCATAATATCCACCGGCTCAACAGCGAGTCCGAGAATATCCTTCAGTCGATCGGCGCCTGCATTCTCTCCACGGACGCGCGAGGCGTGGTCACGCGCTGGAATCGCGCCACCGAGAAGACGCTGGGGCTGACGCCAAACGTCCTGCGCTCGGCGCTGCTTACGGACGTTATCGCGCGCATCGGCCTTCCCGCGCCCGAGCGGGACGCGCTGCTGGACATGGTGTCGCGCGTTCAGGAGACGGGGCTGCGCCAGTACCGCGCCAAATGGACGATCCACCCCGCCAAACGGCC
>JAYTEU010000252.1:0-5094 GCA_043734985.1 Chthonomonadaceae bacterium | reverse complement strand
GATGGCCGGCCGACTCGACCGATTTGGATTGCATTGCAGCGTAGCCGCACAATTAGCTGACGGACATTATCGGTCTCTATCTGAACCGTGCGGACAAGGCGATACTCCAGTACGTGGATGAGAAGCTGCTGCTACAAGCGCAACGGAATTTCTGGAGGCCGAGTGGTAGAAAGCGGGAGGGCCTGAGAGCCTCGATAGCCTCTGCCGGAATGCGCCGGCATTGATGCGGAAGTGCGCTGCGGATTTCGTCCGCGCCATGCAGCGCCGAAAGGCCCATGAACTCGAATGGCCCCGGATCGAGAATGAGGACGGAGAAACCCTAGAGTTGGAAGTGGCGGACCACGGTTTCGGTCCCGACAGGAAGCCGTTTCGCGCTGCGTTCTGGGATATGCTGCTGCCGTTCCTGGAGACGCTTTCCCACAGTGAATGCGAGACCTTCCTTCGCCATCATCTAAAGGGCGAGACTGCCGCCGAGATTGCACGCTCGCAGGGCAAGGCGACGCACACGATCGAGCAGTCTCTCCTTCGCAGCCGCAGGAAATTACGCGCCGAGTTGGAGAAAGCGGGGTATTCGTACAGCGCATTGCGTCAGTTTCTCGCCCCCCCCGCGCAATAGGCGCGCCAGAATCCTCGCTATGAACCTACGCAATAAAAAAATCAAAAATGTTACCGATTACGCGTGAGGTTGACCGAACGAGCGGCGGTATAAGAGTATACGCTTGTTTGATTGCGAGGTATCTATTTGAAAGCACGATACACGCTGGTTCTTGTCTTAGCGGGCCTTGTAATCGGCGCACTGACCGGCGCTGCCATTAGCCGAACGACTCCCGTGCAGCCCGTTGATGAAACTAGGTGCGGGCAATGTTCACGTTGAACCTGCAGCCTCTACGGGGTTTCTTGCGGACATTACGATTGCCCGCTGTTGCGCTCGGGTTGTCTGCGCTCTTGACGGCATCGTATATCCGTGGCGCCCGCCTTGAGGAAGCGCAGGCCGTCAAAGAGTCGGCATTCAACGCACCTACCCTGCATTACGGTGATACCATTCCCGAGTTTTCGCTGCCCGATACGACAGGGAAAGTGTGGACGGAGCAGAATCTCTTAGGTTCGTGGACCGTGCTGATGTTTGTTCAGCCCTCATGTCGCATTTGTCGTACAGCGCTGGATGACCTAAACGCGGTCACAAGAGAGTCGTGGGAGCGATGGAACTGTAAGCCCGTTGCAGTCGTGAGTGCATCCGCTATGTTTGGCACCTTTGCGACATGCGTTAACTGGGATAGGAAAATGAATCTGAAGTTCCCTATGCTTGTCGATGACGATGATCGATGGGCCAAGCATTGCTGCGATGTCCAGCGTCGAAGCCCATTCACAGTATTACTGGATCCGCATGGCAGGGTGAGGTTCACCTTTGAAGGCTTCTCAGGAGACACCTTGCGAAAGCAGGTTGCGACGGTTATTGCGTCGACACGGCAGCGCCTTAGTTTCGGCAAGCCGGCGGCACAATTTTCAACGGATGCTCTGGTCAATACTGGAGGAGCCGACCGGTCGTTTACACATATCATTAGACATGGGTGGACAATCGTTACGCTGGCACGATTTGGGTGCGGTCATTGTAACGAGCGCGCGAAGCTCATCTCGCGGTTTCGGTCTTCCCGGCAAATGCGCGCGATGCTGTTGTTTCAATCGCCATATGAAGCAATTCGAGAACGCGAGGTTGTAGGGCAACTTGGTATAGAATGTGCTTCCGACAAGTCAACGCATCTAGCCAACCGCCTCGGCACATTCGGTAATTACCTGGTTCCCTACACCGTGATATTTCACAACGGATGTCTTGTGTATGCCCAACATGGCGATGCAGTAGATACGGACCTTTGGACGATACTTGGCGCTATTAGCGATAATCGTGTTGCACAGGTTGCCACTGCCCAGTGATCGTTTGATCGTGGATGCATCACACCGCTACGGCGACTGTTGAGCACGCGATGGATCGCAAGCGGGGATACAATCGGGGCGCCTCACGGGAGGGCCGCTGGCACTCGCGGGTCATCGACGGCTCGTTCACACCGTGAGATCCGAGCAAATTTGGGTCTCACATGAAAGGAAAGAGAATGCGTTTCAAACAACGGATACACTGTCTCGTAGCTTTTTCTTCACTGATGCTGTTGACAGTTTGTGCGGGAGGTACCCCGACGGATTGCGGTACCGGAGGTGCCGCCGCAGGCTGGACTTGCCACGATGAGGCAACTTTGCCTGATGTCATCTACTGCGAGAATCATCCAGGATCCAATTGCAATTGGTTTTGGACCAATTGGGAGATGACTCTACAGAGGAGTCGAATCTCGTGCTATAAGAATGGGGCAACCGTCAATTGTGCTTGGTGTACTCCTCCGGCAAATTCAGGGTGTTGTATTACTTCGAGCGCTGGGCCATGTTCACTTTAAACTTAAGGCTCTATTCCCAGTTGATCTGCTAAGTCGCTCGGAGTACGCATCCACTCCGGGCGACCTGGACGGGCTTAATAAGGAGCATTCCGATATGAACACATACAGTACTGGCACAGATACCAGTTTTAGACGGGGGTTTACGCTCATTGAGCTCTTGGTCGTGATTGGCGTTATTGCAATTATGAGCGCGATTCTATTTCCGGTATTTGCACGCGCTCGCGATGCCGGTCGTAAGACAACCTGCATCTCAAACCTGCATCAAATAGGACTGGCCTTTCGGATGTATTCGCAGGACTACGACGGAGTGCGTCCCTCGCACCTCGACCGGTTGGTTCCGAGCTACCTTTCCACTCCTGCTCTCCTACTCTGTCCCAGTGACACAACCGGTAATTATGCCTATCTACGGGAAGGAGTGATGCGATTTCCACCGGAGACGTGGCGCTATCCGCAGTCCTACGACTACCCTGGTGTGTGTCTGTTTCCGCCCGCATGGGACTTACTGGAGAGCCTCGGGCCGCGCGTTGGCTACATAATAGATCGAAATCATGGCGAAATTGCCCAATATCCCGCGCCTGGCGGCCTGATCAAAGCTCCATTGCGAGCAGGATTTATCTTGAGGCTGGAGATGGATGGCTCCGTCGTGTCGCGGAACGTCCCTTGGTCTAAGGAGCTCGGGTGGATGTATTGGCACGCGCTGGTATACACGCCTGGAATGCCCGACCCAGACAACCCATGGCTCGACCACTCGAGAAAATGAAAGCGCCGGCCAACCATGCGAACCAGATCCTTAAGAACCGCGGCAATCGCGACTATGGGTGCGTGCATTGGAGCCGTTCTCGGGGCGCTGGTTTTCTTTGCGTGCTCGGTAACGTGTTATGGGCAGGGGTTAATAAGTCACTGGTCGTTACTTCCAGACGCGATGCGAGGCGCTGGCGTGGGCGGTATCTGCGGCCTATTGCACATCGCCATGCGCCGGCGCCGACCCATGCTGTTCATGCCCGTATGTGGTGTTGCGTGTGGTCTAATCGCTTTGTTGGTGGCAGTGGTCATGTTCTCACAAATGGAAACTGCCCCGATGAACCGTGCCGAGCTGTGGCAGATGTTGCGCTTAATGTCGCTGTACCATGCACTGGCGGGCGCGCTCACCGGCACGGCAATAGCATATGTACCACATTGGATAATGGATCAAATGCGATGTCCTCAAACCGTGGAGGTCAAGGACGGCGAGGAGTTGTCTGCGCATGAAAGCATTTATTGAATGTGGTCTCCGTGTGCTGGCAGGCGCGATCTTTGGATGTATGGCGACGATGCTGGGCACGGCTGCGGTAACAACAGTTTTCGTTCTGGCTGGTTCCATCAGCCAATTTGCATACAAAGGTGATCTGACGATTGGCGCCGTGCTAGGCGCCCTGGCCGGAGGAACTGTTTGGGGTAGATGCGTTAGGCCGGGGCGCGCGTTGATTGGAACCGCCATTTTGTTCGCGCTGCTGTACTTGCTGCCGCTCGTGCGGGCATTTGTAAACCGGATTACCGAACCGCCGACCGTTGGCGAGATAATCCCGCTCATTGCGTTGCTTGTGCTTGAAGTCTGCCTGGGAGCCGGCATTGGCTTCCTAGTCGCGCGGGTTTTGGTGGTAGTGCAGTGCCGAACCACTTGGTTTGGATCTCCTGCCGACACGACCACGGCAGTAAAACGAGGAATGACCACATAACCTTGTCGCCGACGCAACTGCACGTGAATATTATCAATGGCATGCAAGACCGCAGATCAGCACGTTGCGCTGGTCCCGCAGATTGCCGATTGTGTCCATATCATCCCACCAACGCCTGCGCCGAGCAGGTACTCCGCGCCTCGGGCGATCAGAGAATTTCCGTCAGCATTGCCCGGCGGGGTCGCACCATTGCTGCAGTTTGCTCAAATCCTCCAGCTACATCTCAAATTCGATATATTTACGACCCGGTTTTGAGATCGATCTGGGGGATTCAGGTATGGTGAATGGTGCGTGGTGCTTTTTTGCGAACTGCACGCTCTCCGGCAGTCCCGACGCCATCACCGCCCTCAACTACTCGCCAAAAGGCGGCCTCCTCGCCAGCGGCGCCCGCGACGGCTCGATCCGCATGTGGCAGCTAGCGCGTCCCGCCAAGTGACCGTACTCCCGTGCGACATCGATCTTCGAGCTTCGTCGGCCCTGTTCTGAAAATACGCCCCCCGCCCCCAATTCTGGGGGAGCAATTTCGTTTTAATGCTCGAAGGTGCCCCGAACGGGCATGGGATCTATCCTGTCCGTCCCCCCATCCATGTTGATACTCCTCCCGGCGCAGGAACTTCTCCCCCATCAAGGTAGAATTAAGCATCACATCACAGGAGAGTGGCGCACATGACGGACTGGGCCCTGATTGTCTTCGCAACGTCGGAGGCGGCAATACCACTGGCGGCGCTGCGGGACGCGCTGCTGGCCGAGGGCGCGCCCGCCAATCTCGGCGTAGATATTGCAGGCGAGGCGACCGACGAGCAGCTCAGCGATCCCGACTGGGAGGCGGCGCTCCTGCGCTGGCTGGAGCCGGAGGTCCACGAGGTCGCGCTGATCGAACGGCTGAACGCGGCGGAAGACGAGATCGAGCCGCTGATAGAGACGCACCGAAGGAAAATCGC
>JAYTEU010000251.1:0-3683 GCA_043734985.1 Chthonomonadaceae bacterium | reverse complement strand
CTGCGAGCATCTTCGTCAGGCGTGCGGATCGCTCGCCGAAATGCTCCTCGGTCGGTGCGCCGGTCTCAGAATTCTGGCTACGAGCCGCGATGTGCTGGGTGTGAAAGGGGAGACGGTTTGGCGCGTGCCTTCGCTGGCCGTGCCAAGAACCGAAACCAACAGGCCTATCTCGGTCGCGGATATTCGCCATGTCTCGAACTTCCTCGATTTCGCGGCGATTCGGCTTTTCTCGGACCGCGCCCGCGCGGCAGAGTCTTCCTTCGAAATCTCACGGAAGAACTCCATAGCGGTCGTAAAGATATGCAGCCGGCTGGATGGAATCCCATTGGCGATAGAGCTCGCAGCCGCCCGCGTGAAGGCCATGCCGGTGGAAAAGATAGCCGAACGCCTGAACGACCGATTCCGGCTCCTGCTCGGAGGCCGGCGCTCGTCATCGAAGGCGACAATACCGCGGCATCAAACCCTGCGGGCCAGCATCGACTGGAGCTATGATCTGCTCTCCGAGCCCGAGCAGATACTGATGCGCCGCCTGGCAGTTTTCGTCGGCGGATGGGCACTGGAAGCGGCGGAAGCGGTCTGCTCCGGCGATCCTATTCAGGAGTGGGAGATTCTAGACCTATTGACAGGACTTGTGGAAAAATCGCTGGTGGTTTACCAGCCGGATGAGGATCGTTATCGTTTGTTGGAAACCATTCGTCAGTATTTGACCGATAGGCTGGAAGAAGCAGCAGCCCAGGCAGCCATAGCAGCGAAACACCTTGAGCATTACCTTTCATTGGCCGAAGCGGCGGAACCGGAGCTGAAAGGCCCAAGGCAAGCCGATTGGATGGACCGACTCGAGTCCGATCATGACAATTTCCGCGCCGCACTATCCTGGTCTCGCAGAGAGCGTGGCGACTCCGAGTCCGGTCTTCGATTGGTGGGCGCGCTCTTCCGATTCTGGCAGGTGCGAGGCTTTCTCGCGGAAGGCAGGGAACAGGTCGCCCTCGCGCTCGCCGGATCCACAAGGGCGACTGCGGCTCGCGCAAAAGCGCTCAATATCGGCGGTATCCTCGCGTATCGGCAATCCGACTACCGGGCAGCCCGCTCGCTCTATGAGGAAGGCCTGGCAATACGGCGCACATTTGGGGATCGCACGGGTATTGCGTCCTCGCTGAGCAACCTCGGAGTCATCAGTCTGGAACAGGGCGATCGAGAATCGGCTCGTGTGCTCTACGAGGAGAGCCTCGCAATCAGCCGTGAACTCGGCCACCGATGGGGTATCGCACTCTGTCTTCACCACCTGGGAAGCGTCGCCCACGATCAGGGCGACTATGACGCCGCTCGCGTGCAGTACGAAGAGAGCCTGGCGATCAGCCGTGAACTCGAGGACCGTGCAAGTATTGCCTACTCACTCAACGACCTGGGTTATATCGCTTATCACCAGCGAGACTATGACAAGCATCGTAAACTGCACGAGGAGAGCCTTGCGATCAGGCGCGAGCTGGGAGACCGCCTGGGAATCGCCGAGTCGCTTCATAACCTGGGTCTGAGCAGTCATAAGTTGGGGGACTATCCTGCGGCTCGCTCTTTGCAGAGAGATAGTCTTGAAATCAGGCAGGAATTGGGGCACCGCACGGGCATCGCCGAGACGCTTGAGGCTCTGGCCGTTCTGGCAAGCGAGGAACGGGACGATCCTGCGTATTCTGAGGCCGGATTGCGGGCCCCGCGGCTTTTCGGCGCAGTCGAGGCGCTGCGTGAAGCTCTCGGCGTTCCTCCCACCAATCAAGAAGATTACCGTCAAAGCGTGCATCGGGCGCGAGTGAGTCTGGATGAGAAGTCCTTCGAAGCCGAGTGGGCGGAAGGTCGAGCGATGACCCTGGAGCAGGCGATCTCCTACGCGCTGGGATAACGGTAGGGCGGAGGTGATGTACTTGGCGCCTTTCGGATCGTTCTGGCGGCCTTTGCTGCCCTCGGCCAGAACTACCACGAATTGCCGTCCCTCGGCGGTGTAGACCGCCGGAGTGGGGTAGGCGGAGAACGGCGTCGTCGTTTCCCGAAGCAGCTTCCCAGAGGACTTATCGAACGCCCGGAACTTTCGGTCGAAGTTCGTCGCGGCGGTGAAGACCAGCCCACCCGCGGCGAGTCCCGCCGTCGCCATAATCGCAATCGCCCAACGATGCTTCAACCGTCATTCCGGTGTTGGCTTCCGCCGCTTCGATCTGCTTGGCGTGTCCTGGATGTCTGGCGCATCTCCGGATAACACGTCTGCGTCGATGATAACCTGGCTGTCTACATCGGCCACCGCGCTGGCCTTGCTGCCGGGGAAGAGTTTGCTCTTGCTCTTATGGCCGTGCCAGCAGGGAGATCGCCTCTCCGAGCAGATTGTAGGTGTCCTTGACCGCGCCGCGTCCGAGGATGGGCTTGGTGTCTATCGCGTCTTTGAGTGTGCCTTTGAGCAGGCCGCTCTTCTTGGCCTCTTCGATGCTCTTTCGAAAGGTGGTCTTGACCGCGTCATGGAGGAATAAGATGGGCGCGGAAGAGCTGGAAGGTGCTCTTCGCGCAGAGGGGTTTTCCAGCGTGGCGGCGAAGGACGGCCGCCGGGTACCCTCTGGGTGGCAGATCAAAGGCGGTGTGTGCGACCGCCTCTTCGTCGGATACCTGATCATACTCTTTGAGAACGAGCATCAGTGCCAGATCGTAGACATTGCCGACATCGAAGAGCTGGGATTGTTGCGTACGCTTGCCAATCATAGGGTCGGTGGCTCCAGATCAAAAAAAGATACTGGTACATTTTGGGCGAGCGATGCTAGCCGCTGAGGCTATCCTCCCCTCCCCATCCTCCCCATCCTGTCAATTCATGTTAGAAAACTCCTCGACTTCGCCGCCCGCACACCTCCCGCAACCATCAGTGTCGCCCGGGCCTCCGAAAACTCTACAGGGGTTCCAACGCACCACAATCTTCCTTCCGCGTGTGACTGCCAGTGACCCGTCCCGCCTCCAGTTCTCACGCAGGAAACCAGCCCCTCCAGCGCGAACAGCACACAACGCACCCGGCAGCATTGCAAGGCCGGGAAAACGTCAGGATCGGAACCAAATGCCCAGCACCAACCAAACCAACACGTCGCGTCGTTGGTCACTGGGGGATGGGTAAAGCAGGCGCTAACTTACTCAATACGGTTCAGATTGCCGCCACGCGCGCCCATAAGCGAGCAGCAATTACCATCCGTGGAGACTTCCTATGGCCCGCGGAAATGACGGAGGCTGTAGTTCGAGTTCCGTCCAGCGATAACAATGTTAGACCCATCGAGTATGTACCCCTTGAGGAGATTGCCGAGGCATGTATTCTGTGCGTGAAGGGAGCGTTCGCGATTCAACAAGATGAACTCATTACCCAGGTAGCGCGTCTCTTCGGATACAACCGAACCGGTGTCAAAGTCCGTGAACGTATCGCTAGCGGCATCATACTGGCCACAGACCAGAAAAAGTTAGAAATTAGAGAAGGCGCGGTCAGGCAAGCAATAGATTTGTACATGTATAGTGGCCATTCCGTAGCCAAAACCGATCAGGTCTTTGATTACCGGTTGTATGTAGCACGTACTCACTAAGGCGAACTGGAGAGCCGCTGATGGTACCCCAGCTGGACAGAGCTGTCCCGAACAATGCCGATGACGAAGAAGCTGCGGCGAAGCCGGACCGCCGCG
>JAYTEU010000250.1:0-5842 GCA_043734985.1 Chthonomonadaceae bacterium | reverse complement strand
AGGCAGCCCCAACCCTATCTCGCGTTTCTCATTACTATCAGCATGTACAGCGGTGTCCTGTGGTGGAACGCCCATCACCACTGGTATACGTTCGGGCATCTGCTGTTTCTAGTCGGCAAGGACTCCGGCACCGTGCTAAGCCGGTTCGGCAGTCTCATCGGCGGGCAGGCGGTGCTCGTCGGCCCAGGACTCTTCATCGGATGCCTGGCGGCCTTCCGATCGCACTGGAAGAATCGGCGGACCGCGCTGACTCGATCGGGGGTCTCGCCTGATGACAATGGGGCAGCCGCCGAAAATCCGGCAGCCGACGGCGGTACACGCCTGCATGACGAAGAGGGCCGCCCGATCTTCCTGTTCCTTGGCTGCTTCGGCCTGCCGGTGCTCGCCTTCTTCTGCCTTATGATTCTGAAGGCCAAGGTTCAAGCGAATTGGGCTCCGTGCGCCTGGCTGACCCCGACTATCGCGCTCGCAATGGTCCTCGGTGAGGGCATGGAACAGGGGGGCGCGTCGGCGCGGCGGGCCGTCCGGCAAACCTGGGCTATCGCGCTGACTAGCGGCATCCTAACGCTTCTGCTGCTCACTCCCTGGCTTCGGCTGAGACTCGGAATTCGCCAGGCGGCGGACGACGATATCTCGAACAAGACGTACGGCGCGCGCCGAATGGCGACCGAAGTTGACGCGATCCGATCCGAAATGCAGAAGGAGGGGCGGCCGGTGTTTGTGGCGGCGAACGACTATCAGACCTGCTCGCTGCTTGCGTTCTACCTTCCGGACCATCCGCGCACCTACCTTCTGTTCCTGGACTCGCGGCTTAACAACTACGCGGTCGATCTCGACGATCTGAAGCTGCGCCTGGGCGAAAACGCCGTCTTCGCGCACGTACACAAGAACGATGATGAAGCGCTTCGAGTCCTCTTCGAGCGGGTCGAATGGTCCGATGCATACCCGTTATGGCGACGGCCCTTCTTCGACCGGCCCATCCGCAACCACTACTATGGCCGCTGCTACAACTTCCACCGGTTCATCGGGACGACACGGGCAAATGGCGGATGACAGAGCGAATTTGTGAAGTGCGGAGTAGGTGTGAACGATGTTGATCCTGAATGGAGCGGACGTGCGGGCGGCGCTGCCGATGGCGGACGCGATCCGGGCGGTGCGCTGGGGTTACGAGGCGTGGTCGTCGGGGCTTGCCGTGATGCCGTTGCGGCTGCATATCGATCTGCCGGAAGCGTCGGGCGTGAGCATTGTGATGCCTGCCTACGTTCCCGCACAGCCTGGCGGATCGGTTCCGGCCGGGCTGGTCGTCAAGGCCGTATCGGTGTTTCCTGTCAACAGCGCGCTTGGCGTGCCGGTGGTCCAGGGAGCGGTTCTGGCGCTCGATCCTGAAACCGGCGCGGTATTAGCCTTGCTCGACGGCGCGGCGCTCACGGCCATACGTACCGGCGCGGGATCAGGGGTCGCGACGGAGCTGCTCGCGCGCCGCGATGCTTCCACGCTCGCCATCATCGGGACGGGCGCGCAGGCGCTGACGCAGGCAGAAGGAGTCTGCACGGTCCGGGCCATCGATACGGTCTGGGTCTGCGGGCGAGATCGGAGCCGAGCCGAACGGTTTGTACAGAAAGTCGCCGCGCTGCCCGGCGCGCCGAGCGATCTGCGGATTACTCTGGTCGCTCGGGAGGCGCTGAAGCGAGCTGACATCGTTTGCACGGCGACCGGCTCTATGGAGGCGCTCTTCGAGGACGATGCGGTGCGCCCCGGAACACATATCAATGCAGTCGGCGCGTTTCGACCTGCGATACGGGAGATTCCCGCTGCTACCGTACGCCGTTCCCGTCTTTATGTAGACAGCCGCGCTTCAGCTTTGAAGGAGGCGGGCGATATACTCCGCGCCATTGCAGAGGGTGTGATCGATGCTACGCACATCCTCGGCGAAATTGGCGAAGTGTGCGCGGGGAGGATTCAGGGCCGTCTAAGTGAAGACGACGTGACCGTCTTCAAATCGGTAGGGATCGCGGCTCAGGATGCGGCGGCAGCGGCCGTTTCACTCGCCGGCGCGGAGTGGGCGAAAATCGGGCTGCGCGCAGCGTGGTGAGACGCCAATACGCCTGCCCGCGATGGATCGCGGGCAGGCGATGATGTGCAGTGGCACGGAGCAGCTTCGCCGTTACGGGAAACCGAAGCGCGGCACTCTCAAGGACGGAAATCCCGGTAGGCCAGGAATAGAAGGCAGACTGCTGTAGACGGTTCGAAATGGGGCGCTCATATAGTCCGTGATACCCCTGCCGAAGCCCAGGCGACTCATTATCATTAGCGCTTTTGCAATGTCATGCGCGGTTTCCTTGGCATCCTCGTCGTAGCCATCGGACTCCTTCATTAGCTCGTCCTTGCGCGCTCCCCTCTCACCGGCCGCCTTCTGCCGCGAAAGCGCCGAGCGGCTGATATTGATGCTGGCTACTTCGTCCGGGTCGGTTGCGGAGCCCTGATTGGCCAATGCTGCATCGTAGTCACGGGCCGCCTGTTCGCCGTGCCCCAGCAGATGATGGCAAGCTCCACGGACTCGCAGCGCTTCGTAGTGATTCGGCCTTAGCGCAATCGCCGTGTTCAGCGCCGTAACTGCCTCCTCAAGCTGGCGGTCCTGTTCCTTTCCCTTCATAAACATTGAGAAGTAGTGCAGCCCATAGCCGAGGCCGTAGTTGGCGGTCGGCGCGTTAGGGGCTGCAGCTGCCGCGCTCCGAAACGCCGCGAGTGAGTCCTTTGCGTTTGCGCCCTTGCTATCGCTGCCGATCAACGAGAAGCCCTGCGCGAGGTAGCTTTCGACGTCGTTAGCATCCGCTCGCGTGGCCTCATCGGCTGCCTTGCGCGCCAGCGCCGCAGCTGCCGAGCCGTTCTCCGGAACCCTGAAGTCACCGGCCTTGCTGGAATCGACTGCGATCGCGCGCGGCTCCTCTTTCTTTTTCTTTCCGAAAGGGTTTCGAATCTTAATGCCACCCACGTCTATATTGTCGTTCGACTGAGCTTTCACGCCCGCGGCCGCGCCTTGTGCGCCCTCCTTCTGCGCGTAGCTTGAGTACGCGCGGGCGAGCAGGCTGTAGGTGTGCGGCGTCGGCTTCGTCTCCAGGTTGAGCTTTACAAGCGTGTCGATTGCGTCTTTCAGGCCAGTCGACTGTCCCTGCCGTTGCTGAAGAATTGCCAGCCGCTCGTACGCAAGCGGGTATTTTTGCAGAATCAGGCCGGTCCATGCATTTCTGGCCGTCGACCAGTCGTGTCGCTCCTCGGCGCGCTGGGCTTCGGTCACCTGCACTGATATCTCTCCGCCGTTAGCCCGAATCGCACCGTTAGACGGCGCGAGCGTCGCGGATATCTGGTACTGGTATCCGGGCAGCGCCTGAATGTCCTTTTCGACCGCCGCGAAGCCAGGGGCTTCAAAACGAACCTTGTTGACGCCTTCTCTCATATCGAACGGCAGGCGTTCTACCTTTGTGCCGTTCACTAGGATAGTGGCAGTCTCAGGCTCAGTGTCTGCTACCAATTGCGGCGGCAGCAGCGTGACCGCAGTGGGTGGCGCCTTGCCGACATTGACGACGTAGATACGGGAAGCGGTTCCGAATTCCGAGGCGGTCAGCTCGGGCGTCTGGTCGATCGAGGCCGCTTTGGCCCATTCATTGACGTGCGAGCGAACGTAACTTGCGAGTGCACCCATCTCGATGCGACCGTTCGCGTCCGCTCCGGCGGAGTTCTTGATGGCCTCCAAGATGTAGTAGGTGAAGACGCCATGCTCCTTGGCCGGATCCTCATAAGCGCGCTGCCCGACCTGGCAGGCATAGAATGTGACCGAGTTGGCCCTCGCCCCGGCATTTGGAAGGATCTTGGTGTCCTGCACCTGGGTATCGCTCTGGTTGTTCGCCTTCAGGCCACGGCCCGGAATCGGGTCCTCGCGACAGGCGTCGTCCAGCAGCACGAACTGAGACGCGGGCAGTTTCCCTATCTCCGTGCAAAGGTCGCGCAGGCTAACTGCAGAGGATTCGAGGGCCTCCTTGCTCGCGCCGCGCGCATCGGTTCCGAGGAAGTAGCTCTTTGCATCCAGCCCCACGCCCTTTGCGACGCCATGGCCGGCCAGCGAAATCAGCACCTCGTCTCCCTTTTTGACGTTCTGCTTCAGGAATTGGCCGGCCGCGTTCAGAATGTTCTCGCGCGTGGCTTGGTCGTCGGTCAGCAGCAGGATGTTCGCTTTCGGCACTTTGCCGATGTTGACCAGGGCATCGCGTAGATCGGTCGCGTCCTTCGACGGGAATTTGAGCGATTTGATCGCTGGATTCTGGTATTTGCTGACGCCGACGAGTACTGCCCAAGTGGCGGCGTGGGCCGATGAGCACAGGGTTATCAGCGCCAACGTGCCGGAACAGGCTGCGATACCAGCGTTAATTCGTTTCATTACTTGGCTCCATCCTTACTTGGCTCCAACTTTACTTGGCTGCAACTTTACTTGGCTGCAACTTTACTTGGCTCCAACTTTACTTGGCTGCATCCTTTGGCCGATCCTCCGGCACACTGAAACCTGCGAAGAAAACCGCCAGACTGCTTGTTTCTCTATAGATCTGCTCGCGCGCCGACGCCGTGTCCAACGTTCCCGACAACTTCAGCAGTACATCGATAGCGGCCTGCGGTACGGCGTGCGCTTGGTAAGTAGCCGCGAGAAGTACCGGCAGGCTACCGTCGGCTGGATCAGACTCTATCGCCTTCTTAATTCCGTCGGTCGCGGCCTCCAGGTTCTGTACCTGATTCAGCTTTAGAAAGGTTACCATTCCCCATTTTGGATACCTAACTTCGAATGGAGTTCCATCCGGTTTGTAAGGATCAATGCGCCAAATGTATGGCGTTTGGTCCTCAAGGACGATTCCTGAGCAGTCAATCTCCTCGGTAATCGTTATATCCGACCAGAGAAAGTTCCCCTTGCGGTCAAATAGCGAAAATCGGTATTTTGCCGGGCGTGGCACTGAGCGTGGATTGGGGTCGAGCTGAAACAAATTCGTCTCGTCGCCCTTCTTTTGGCGCCAACTGAAGTGGTGCGTTCCGGATGGCAGCCAGCCGCTAAACTTGTACATCAGGTCTGCGGCATCGCCAAGCGAGCGGGCAAATCCGGCCGCAGCTTGCGTATCCTGCAGCCTGTTTTTGGCTTCCAGAGACGGTGCGCGCAGTCCCGCTACTCTCAACGCATCACCGCCGATCGCGTTTGCGGATACTCTGCCCGTCTGCCCAGCGGATAGCTGATACCGATCCCCGCCGATAATCATCACCATACCGACGTTGCCGCTCAGGCAGTCCACCACGTCGCCCTGCTCTAGGCGCTGCAGCAACCGCGCAGGCTTATGATTCACTTCCGCCGCGCCGGACAGACGCACAATCCTCGCCACCGGGTCCGCACCCGCCGCCATCGTGAGCAGGCTGAGCACAACCGCTAAAAGCCACGTCCGTATCATACTTACTCCTTACTTCCCGTACTTCCCAATACCTTGATTAACCGAAGAGTCACGGCAATAGTTCAGAATTAGGAGGAGACGCCCAATATTTCGTATACCTGTAGTGGACGGTCCCTGCCGCGAATCTCCATCTCGGCGCGGCTTCCGATCTTTACGTCGCTGGTCAACTCGGAATAGGTACTCTCGCTTATCAGAAAGTCGGAATTCAACTGTTTCGCCGTCTCCTGCAGCCGCGCCGTGACGTTTACGGTATCACCGATGATCGTCAGTTCGAGCCGCTGCGCCCCTACCCAGCCAAACACGACAGGTCCAGTGTGCAGGGTCAGCCGCAGTTCGAATCCCACGGATCCCGGGTTGCTAAGCTC
>JAYTEU010000249.1:0-1575 GCA_043734985.1 Chthonomonadaceae bacterium | reverse complement strand
GTACGATATCGACACCCCGGACGACTTGTGCCGGCTGCGGATCGAGCTGCGAACCGACAGCACGGCACGCGAGCGCGCGCCGAGGACGTATGAATGGCTGCTATCGCATGAAGATATCGATAATCGTCCCTACGCTTAACGAGGAGCGCGCGTTACCAGCCACGCTGCGCAACCTCGCGGAGAGCGCGCCCGGGTGCGAGGTAATCGTGGTCGATGGCGGGAGCGCGGATCGAACCTGGGCAATCGCGTCGCAGTTCGCCGATGCCCCTGTGACCCTTTTGCGCTCCGAGAGGGGACGCGGGAACCAGATGAACGCGGGGGCGGCGAAGGCGACGGGTGAGGTATTGCTTTTTGTCCATGCCGATACGCTGCTGCCACGCGACACGCCGAGTTTGATCGAAACGGCGCTTGCGGCCAATGGCGTCATCGGCGGCTTCTTTAGGATCGAATTCGTTCCGCAAACCCCGCTCGCCCGACTCTACTCCCTTTGCTACAACCTTCGCAGTCACTTCCGTATCTTTTACGGCGACGCCTGCCTGTTTGTCCACCGCGAGACGTTCGAGCAGATGGGCGGGTACCGCGCGTCGCTGCTGATGGAGGATATCGAGCTGATCCGGCGCCTGCGCCGACGCGGAAGGCTCGCTTATATCCGGCACGGGGCCGTTCGCTCGTCGGCGCGCCGGTTTGCGACTCCGTGGGTGGGCGTCAAGATGCTCGGCGTGTGGGCGTGGCTGCACTTGCTCCTGGCGTTCGGCGTCTCGCAGGAGGAGCTGGCCCGCCGGTACCCTGACAAGCGCTGAACCAGGGGTGGGAAATATTTGTTTTTGGCAGATTAAGTGCGGGTTTTTGAGTTTTGAGACTCCAAAAAATGTCCCTGTAGGACCGTTGTCGGAACTCGGATTTGTCGGATTATTTGATTAGCACGATCGGGTCCGTAGACTGTGCCCAGGCCATTACTTCTGCGAATGGGTAGCTTGCAAGGAACCCGAAAAGTGGGTGGCGGGATAGGCGGGCGCGGGTCAGGGCGGGGCTGGTCAGGCCGCAAAGGAAGCGGGCCGCGGAGCGTGGGTCATTCAGGGCTACGGGATGGGTTTGTCGCAGAGCGGTCAGGGCGGCGGGATCGATGTGGGCGGGCAAGGGAGGCCGGGGCGGCAGGTCGGGGAGGGTCTGCCCGCGGCCGGTGATGCAGAAGGTGCAGTGGCCGCAGGGCGCGGGGCGGACCTCGCCGAAATGGGCGACCAGGAAGGCGGTCTGGCAGCCTGCGTGGGTGACGAGGGCGAGAACCTGCGCGAGGCGCTCCTGCTCCTGGCGCTCACGGTGGAGGAAGCGCTCGGCCAGACCGGTGGCGAGGGCGTCCGCGTCGGCAGTGGGATCGAGGAGGGTGTAGCGGTTTCGCACGTCGGAGGCGCGAAGCTGCACCTGGCCCTTCTCCTCCAGCACTACGAGCGCCCGGACCACGCGGCGGCGCTCGTGTCCCAACTGTTCGGCGACGGCGTCCGGGTTGAGGCTGTACCAGGTCCGGCCGAATTTCGCGGCGGTAAAGATGCCGCGCACAAAGTCCGCAGGCTCGCCTTT
>JAYTEU010000248.1:0-10057 GCA_043734985.1 Chthonomonadaceae bacterium | reverse complement strand
AATTGTTGGCGCCGTCGCACCAGTCGATCAATTAGAAGTGGAATCCAAGGTTCGCGAGCAGCGAGCTGGCCTTGTAGTTCAGGGAGGCGTTCTGCGCATCCTTGTATATGTGCTGCTGAAGCTGCCAGCCCAGCTCGAAAGCCATGGCGCGCGTGATTCCATACCGCAGACCGAAGCTGAGGTTGCTCTCGGAATTGCCAAGGTATCCCGACGTTTGGCCGGTCAGCGAGCGGACGAATACGGTCTGGCGCGAAGAAAGAGGATAGTCGACCTCGAAGCCCAGACTGCTCAAATTGGTGCTGGTGTCGGTAAGGCCGGGCGTCGTGCCGGTCGTGCCCACGGTCGTTCCGGAGGAGGTCAGGGACGAGAAGTTGAACGCGCTCTTCGTCTTCAGGAGCGACCAGTTGACCTGGAAATCGAGCTTGCCGCCGAAAGGTCGGCCCTGTAGCGCAAGCACGATGCTGTTGCTGCTGGAGCTTCCCTGCCCCGCTGTGTAGGTCAGTTTCTGAACGCCGTAGCTGCCGGTCATCTGCATTCGGTGTGAAAGCTGCCAGAAAAGGTTGAAGGCTATGTCGTTTCGGCTGCTGTTGAACTGATAGTCGCCGACGCTCGACCCGGATAGAAACTGGGCGCCAAGGTGCAGGTTCGTCCAGGGCTGGTAGTCGAGGTTCAGGCTGTGCTGCTGACTCTTGCCACCATAGCTGGATAGTCCGAAATTGGAAAGGCTCGAACCGGTCAGGCCCCCACTGTAGCTGCCAAATCCGCCAAGGTTGGTATTCACCCCGCCACCATATAGGTTGGATAGAGAGGTGCTTGTTCCCAGATTGGTGGCCGAATTGCCGAGGCTCGAAGCGCCTCCCGCGACTATGTCGCGGGTTGCCTGCTGGGCCAGCAGGACCGGCAGAATCGCCGCCCGCACGTTCGTGCCGTTTAGCGTGGAACTGGACCCGGTGCCGGACGCAGCGCCGGTTGTGGTCGTAGTCCCGGTTCCCGTAGTATTGGTGAGCAATTGGTTGGCCGCGCTGTTGCCGGTATCTGTCAGCGAGTAGTTGTAACTTAGTCTTAGCCCTCGAATGAGGCTGAACTGGGCGTCGAACGAGGTGTCGCGAGCCTTCGCGTGCGTGTTATTGGTCAGTCCCGTGCTCGAAATGTCGTTGTCCGAGATCGAGCCGTGCAGGTGGAGCCACGACTTGGGCTGCCAACCTAATCCGAACCGCTTGCTGAAAGTCGAGCTCTTGCTGCTGAGCGTCTGGGACCCTGTCCCGACCGTCGGAGCGATGCCGAGTAGAGCATAGCTCGAAGACACGTCGCTGTTGTTCCGGCTAAGGCTGGCGTCGAAATTTAGCTTCGCACGGTCCAGGCTGTACGTAAGCGCGAGGGTATCGCTGTCGTTTATGCTCTTGCCGCCAAGCGCGAACTTGGTATTGAGGCTGTTCCGTTGAACGGAAAGCGTGGCATTCTTCGCAAAGCCGTAGTTAATCCCAACGCCATACTGGCTGTAATCGTCCGTGCCCTTCGCCGCCGTCGCGAACTGCCCGCCGCTGCCATAGGTGGGCCTGCGTGAATCCGTGTAGTTGACGTTCATATGCAGCTTGTCGGTAGGGCTGTAGTCCGTGCTAAACTCCATCGCCCTTTCGTTGCGGCTGAAACCTGGACTTTGGATCGACGAGAAGGTAGGGTTGATATTTCGCAGGGCGAACGTGGTATGCACCCTCTTGACGGGGTTCAGGTCGGCGCGGAACTGCCAGGCGTGCCCCGATATATCGTTGCCCGTCAGCGATAGCCCGGAGAGGGCGGCTTCGACCGTGACGGCGCCGTACTTCCCAAGTCGCAGCGTGCTGTCCAGTCCCATGACGCTTCGATTGCCCGGGGTGGGGCTGGTGTTGTACGGGATATACTGAAGCCGGACGATGGCGTCGAAGGGAACGGTAAGCTGAATGAAAATTCTGTTCGTATAGATCGTGGAGTTATCGACCGCAAACTCAGTGGGAGCAAGCTGCCTTCCCGCAACAAACACGTTGAGCGGCTTCGTTAGGTCGATAGGCGCATTCGTCGTGTAGAACTGTGGCGCGCCCAGACCGTGCTGCTCCTCCGTATGAAGCTGCGTTCCCGTACTCCCGTTCGCCGACTGGCCCACGTAAGTCAGGCCCAGGTCTAGCGAGTGGTTAAGCTTATACTGAACGCGACCACCGTAGATAGTGCCTTGATTCTGGCTCAGTCCGAGCGATTCGTACGAGATGGCGATCGTTGAAGTGTGAGGAACGATGTGGTTCTTGAGGAACTTCAGCTCGCCTGTAAATGGATCGAGCGTGTAGTCGTCGCCTTTCCGAAGCTCGGGGCTATTGTCTATTCGGACGTGCTCGCTGCCCTCTACGATCTGACCCGCGTAGACGAAATACGGGCCGGCGGAATCGTTGCCCGGAATCACGATCGTTCGGGGCTCCGCCTTCGTCTGAGAGTACAGCATCGTCGTCTTGAGGTTGCTGCTCCAGTCGCGGGAAACCTTTACGCCATGGAGATAGCGCGAGAATTCGATGAGCGAATTGCCCTGAAACGTTGCGCTGATATCTCCCCACTCGAACTCGGTGTGCTTGTCCTTGTAGTCGAACTTCACCCGGTTGTCGTTAGGATTGTGGAACAGACTATTACTGACTCGCGTCGTGTAGTGGAAATACTTAAAGAGCGTGGCGTCCACGGTAAGATCCGTCTGGTTGTAGAAGCCTTTGGAACCCCGGCCAAAATCTTGTTCGTTCTGAAACGAGGCGGGCTGGCCCGAAACACTGTCCATTCGCAGGGTAAACGCGCTATTGCCTGTAGCGGTGATTTTGCTGCCGGTCGCCTTTTCAAGCCGATTGTACCATTCGCCGACCGAGCCGAACATCCCCCGGCGAAGGGCCTTGGAAACGGTTCCACCGTCATCGGGCGCGGGAATACTGAAGCCTGGAATAGGGCCGAGGGGCTGGCGGGCTGTGCCGCGCGCCGTAAATACCGCGCCGCGCGGAGGCGTCGTGCTTCCTATCGTTTCGGCGGAGGTTCGGCTGAGCAGATCCCAGAGGGAGTCGGACTCGGACGCATGCGCCGCCACCGCGGCGGCGGGCTGCAGTGCGAAAACAGACAAGAGAACGAAGGCGCGCCGTTTGTAGGAAGTGAGCATAATTCACCCTGCGCCGCATACGGTAGACGAATTACCGGGCAGTCATGCGCCGGCACGTCCGTACGGATACGACGAATTCGAAACTCAGGGCCACGCCGCGCACGCCAGGGGAATAGCGTAAGCACGACCCGTTGGTAAACGGGGGGAAGGTGGCATATTATACCAGAAAATCTATTTTCGCGAGCAGATATTTTGCATCTTAAAGACCGTGCAAGGAACAGTCGGCGACTTTGATTAATGGTTGTCCTGCCCCCGTGAGTATTCGTTAGCAGCGCGCAATTATGGGGCAGCGCCGGCGACGACCTTTGCAGGATAGAGGGTTTCGGGCGACAGGTAGAAACCTCCACGGTAATGGAACTTCCGGAAGTCGAGGTACAGGAATTCCAGCGGGCTCGGCACCGTACCCAGTACAAAGTGGTCCCTGAAATTCGGGTCGTACTTATCTGCCAGTTTCATCCGTTCGTTCACAGCCGTCGGGTTGCTCTTCAGATCGAAGTAGATGGCTGCCGCAACTTGAACGTCCGCCGACTGAGCGTCTTTGCTGTTCAGTTCGGCAAGTATCGGCTCGGCTTCCGGGACCCTCTTAGTGTGGAAGAGCAGCAGCGCCTTGGCCAGTTGCGCGGAGCGGTTGGCGGGTTCTGCCTTCAGAACGATCTGCAGCAGCTTCAGACCAGTTTCGAATCTGGCAGGATGGTCGGTTCCGAGCGCGTATCGCACCGCGTAATCGATCATGGGTCCGCTCTGGAAGGGAGACAGCGCCATCGCTTTGACCACTTCGGTCTCGGAATCCAGGAGCCGGGTAAGTGTCATCGAAAGGGCGTAGTGCGCCTCGCCGGCATTCGGTCGCGCGGCGGCGGCGTCTTTCGCCTCCTGAAGCGCGTTTGGCTTGCCCTGAACGGCATCCGCATAGGCGGCAACTATCGTGCTTGCGGGGCTATTCCCGCCAAGGTCGCCACCGACCATATCCCGCGCCTCCGCAAATCGGCGCAGGCGCAGAAGCGCGAGGCCCATCACGGCGCGCGTTGCAGCGTCGCCGGTCTTGTCACGCAGCAAGGGGCGGAGGAGGACCGTCGCTTCTTGCGCCTGGTCGTTCAGCACCCGTGCGAGTCCCAGCCGGTTCGTCAGCGAGAGTCTGCCCTCACCGCCGAACCGGGAATACTCCTGAATCGCGTCCTGGTAGCGTCCCGCATTTACATAAGCGTCTCCAAGGATTTCGTGGGATCGCCCCTGATCGTCGGGAAGGTTCTTTGCCTTGATCGCCGCTATCGCCGCATCGGACGCCGTGCGCCTCAATTGGACGGCGGACTCGATGTCGGTCACCAGGTTCGCGGTGTTCTCCGGCAGGCCGGATCGCTGCAGGTGGTAGCTCGCAAGCTCGAGCATCGCCGGAGAACTGCCGGACAGGTTCTTGGATTTTTCGAGCGTACTTATCGCCCGTCCCCAGTTCAGCTTGTCGGCATGGATCGCCGCCAGCGCGCGCGCCGCGTCAATGTTGTCCGGCTCGGCTTTCAGCGCGCGACGGCTGAACTTCGTCGCCGTCTCAATATCCTTTACCTGCAGTGCGTCGATTGCCTTCTGCGCCAGAGCCGGCGCGCCCAGCGCCAATTGGTTATCGATCGTGAGCGTAAGCTTCACCGTCTTCTTTGCGCCGGTCCCGTCAATCGCCGTGACGGCAATACTGTGCGCCCCCTCAGTATCGACGATAGTGTCCCATTTGTAGGTGTAGGGAGTGCTTCCAGTACTGAACCGAAGCTGATCGTCCACGGCAAACTCGACCTTGTCAACGCCGTCGCCGCTGTCCGCCCGCAAGATGACCAACGCGATATCGCTGATCTTGTCGCCATCCTTCAGGTCGTCGAACTTCATCGTGATGTCGGCCCGAAGCGGCGAAGTAGCAGCCATCAGCAGCAGGACGAGCGCAGCCATCCGTCCGGCGCCGGATGGCGCGAAGAACCTGGAAACACGGATGGTGACGGGAAAGCGAAGCATATTTTTCATCCTTAACTTCGAGCGTCGAGCCCGGTTTCTACCAGAGGCGCGGGCGCAGGTGCGCAGGCGCTCCGGCTGTAAAGTACGAAACGTCGCCGCTACAGAGGCCCCGCGATGTGAAGGACGCGCCGTTCCACCGAAGCAGGTAGATGGCGCGCACGGTCTGATTGGGCGCGAGCGATCCGAAAAATGCCGGATCGGCCGGTTCGCACAGCACTCCCTCGGGAAGCGAGGAACGGTCGAGTCCGACCTTAACATGGTCCGCCGTGACCGAACCCTGGTTCGAGAGCGTCACGGTGGCATAGGCGGAATGCGCGATGTCTTGTCTCGCAGCGCCGTCTGCCTGATTCGCCGAGGCCGTCCGAATCTCTGTCGGTGGCTCGGCCGCGATCGTGATCCCCGGAACGAGTCCCATCAAGGTCGCGCTCGTATCGGCTAGGGCATCGTTTAAGCGGTCCAAGGACGCTCGAAACTCGACGCCTGGTCCGGCCGCAATCTGGTTGTTGACCTGAAAATTACGGTGCAGCGCATAGACTTGGCCCAAAACCAGCAGGTATCGATGAATGCTGCTGCGCCTGGCGTCCGCGCTCAGAGTGCTTGTCGCGGAAATGGCCTTCTCGCAGTTGTCGGCGCCATCCAAGATCACATGGAGCCGCTGGGAAAGGTCGCTCGATGCGCGTGGCAGCCGCTTCAGTAGACTGCGCATAGCATCCAGCGCGCATCGGCTCGCATAGGCTGTATCGGTAAACCGCAAAAAGGAGACTCCGCCGGGTCGCACCCGAATCGGCGCGCTGACAACTCCGGCCGCGGAAAGGTCGCGACCCTTGAGCCGTGTAAGCTTCCAGCCATCGGACGAAGCCGCATTGGCCGCCATGCCTTGTTCAATCGATATTTTGCCGCGTTCAGCCGACTGCGGCCTGTGGTATTCCAGGCATTCGACCGCGTACGGAGCCTTTGCCAATCGCGCGTTCACCTGAACCTCGGCGTCCGATGCTGCGCGGTTAGCGATACACACCGTTGCGCCGTCCTGTGAGCGCACGGCATAGACATCCAGCGAATCCGCCGGGGCGGCAGGGCGGCTCACGGGAGCCGGAGCGGAATCGAGACGCGCCCACTTCGTGGCTTCATTGCTTTCGGGGGGAGATGTGAGAGCTGCGGACTGCCCCGGGGCCGTCGGCGAATCTGGAGAACGGGAGACGCTGCAAATGGATCGCAAAAGATCCGGATTCGGTGCACCTCTGCGCGTCGCGTCAACATCGATACGGGAATGAATTGCGGGCGAGACTGCCTGCGCGCCAAGTCCCTGAATGTCCGACGTGGAAGCCGGTGTGACGGATATAATCGTGCGGTCGTGCGCCGCGGGCCGTGTGGACATCACTCGGACCGTTGAAGCAAAGAGTATCCCCGCGCCGAAAACACTGGCGGCGAGAAGCCCTGTGGGCAATGCGGCAAACCCTTGCCTGTGTGTACTACTCAAAATGTATCCTCCGTTTCCTTCGTAACCGACGGGACTGCGATAACCTGCCGAACGCGCCGCTCGAACTCTTCTCGTTCGAGCATAACGCGACGGCTGCAGCCGGCACACAAAATGCCAACGTCAGCGCCGGTTCGGGTAACGGTCCATACATCGTTGCCGCAGGCATGCTTCTTGCGAAGGCGGACCTCCATGCCCACGACCACTGGGATTCGTTGCGTCATGGCTACGAACCGTTACGAGTAAAGAGAGTGGTGAGCGAAACGCTCACCGGTTGGCCGGTCTAGGAAGCAGGGCGCGCTCGCGGTGCACGGGTGGCGCTGGGCGATTTCGCGCTTGTGGGCCGGGCGCCGCCGCGTGTAGTGGACCGAGTCGTAGAGACCGGCTTCACGGTTCGAAGGGATTTGATCTTCTCGCGGAGGCGCTCCTCTTCGCGTTTGCGTCGTTGTCGGATCTCTTTAGCTCGGATTCGCAATGAAAACTCCTTGTCAAACCGCCATCGCGACGAATGCGCCACGGGCGGCGGGAGGCAAAATTGTGCCTAGTTAGCCCTGTTACTCCTGCCACTATACCACGTGGTCCGAAACCTGTCAAGGATTTCACCCGCTCGACAAGCGCCGCCCTGGCCTCCCCTCACACCGAAACCACGCGTATTCCACGCTCCGAACCGCCCCCGCAGCAACGTCGGCCCCGCAAACATCCGTTCACCTCGATTGCTCGGCTATACTAGTAGACGTTCAAATTAGGATCCATGCGTAGGGGCGTGCCTTGTGCCTGCCCACTCCAAGGGCAACCACAAGGGATTGCCCACTCCAAGGGGCAACCACAAGGGATTGCCCACTCCAAGGGCAACCACAAGGGATTGCCCCTACATTCGGTCCATTCAATCTACCGTGACGGACTACTGGACGTATAGGCATCCTGGATTATCAGTAACCTACACAGCCGGCCGGAAAGTTCAGCCGCGTCCTCCGGACGCCCGGCCGTAGGCCACAGTGTCGGGTCGTTTATCGACCCGGCTCACCGAAACCCATCCACCAAATATCAATCAAGGAGCGAAACATGCCGGAACTCCATGGGCAAAACGTAACACGAGCGTCGCTGCTCGGGTATGTCGGTGACGTATCGCAGATCGCCCGCGTCAAGCCGTACCGTCTGGTCGAAGGATTCGAGAACCAGCTTCTGGCAGTTGACGTATCCACCGGAAGCGGGCTGGAGTTCACCGTGCTGCCCGATCGCGGCATGGATATAGCCGCAGCGCGCTTCAATGGCAAATCCCTTGCCTGGCGCTCACCTGTCGGGGACAGGCATCCCGCCTTCTACGAGCCGGAAGGCGATAATTGGCTCCGCACGTTCGGCGGCGGCCTGCTGGCAACCTGTGGCCTGACCTGGATGGGAGCGTCGTGTATCGACGAGGGGCGGGCATTGGGGCTGCACGGGCGCGCGGGGCATATTGCCGCAGCCAATGTTCACTGGGACGCGCAGTGGGAAGGCGACGATTACGTGCTCACGGTTTCCGGCAAGGTGCGCGAGGCGCTTGTCTTCGGCGAAAACGTTCAGCTTACCAGGACGATCCGAGCCAGGATGGGCGAGAACAGGCTAATGGTCGAAGACCGCGTCGTAAACCTCGGATTTCAGCGAACGCCGCACATGATCCTATACCATATCAATATCGGTTACCCCGTTCTGGACGAAAATGCCTGCGTGCTCTCACCGTCGGTCAAAGTCACCCCGCGCGATGCGGACGCGGAGGAGGGGATCGCCGATTGGAGCAGGATGCAGCCGCCTACTCTCGGCTATCGAGCGCAGGTCTTCTTCCACGAGATGCGGAGCGAAACGGACGGTTCCGCCACGGTCGCCCTGGTGAACGAGGGAACGCATCTCGGCGGGCTTCGAGGGGTCTACGTTCGCTATTATCCTGAAGAGCTCCCATGCTTCACGCAGTGGAAGATGATGGACAAGGGGACCTACGTAGTCGGGCTGGAGCCTGGAAACGCACATGTGATGGGCAGGGAAATTGAGCGAGCCGAAGGCCACCTGCAGTTCCTGGAGCCAGGCGAGGAGCGGCACTATCGGCTGGAGATCGGCGTCCTCACGGACCTGACCCACCTATTGCCGCTGCAAGCATCCGTCCGCGCGGCTGAATAGAACCGCTGACGCTAAGTCAGCCTCCTCCAATGTAGGGTGGGGGCTCGTCCCCCACCGCCTCCTCCAATGTAGGGTGGGGGCTCGTCCCCCACCGCCACCGCCACAGATTGTAACCCCCCCCGCCGCTCCGCGCGAATGGTTGCCGCGTCTGGCGGACGCTGTTATTGTTTTGACGGGTGGTTTCAATATTCGGTGCGCTCGGCTTAATTTCGGCGGCAATACCTTTTCAACGCTGGGTCAACCTCATCTACTTGCTAGGGCTTGGCGCAGGCAGGGCCGCGGTCGCGGGTTCGATCGAAGGCGCATTGGGAATGCAGCGGACAAGTGCCCGCTCCTTCTCGATGTCAAAGCCTACTGGGTCCGACTTGCGTCCGGCCGGCAGCGCGACCTCCGCATGGCTCACGATCCGCGCATCCGGCACGTCGTACCGAGACCGTATCAGCCGGATGATTCCCGCGACCGCCTCCATCTGCTCCGGCGAGTATGGGTCTTTGCCGTCGTTCAGGTTGACCATCTCGATCCCAACGCTGAAGTCGTTGACCTTGCCGACTCCCTCAAGCGCCGAAGCGCCGGCGTGCCAAGCGCGCTTCTCCACGGGCACCATCTGCAGCACGCGCCCATCGCGCCCAACGACAAAGTGCGCCGAGACTGCCTTCTCCGGCGAGAGGAAGATCTTCATCGTTCCTTCGGTCGTCGGCTCGACCGTCGAATGCAGTACGATACAGTTGACGACGGCGCCGGTCGGCCGCTCATCGCAGTTCGGCGACTCGGCATACGAATAGGGCATTGGCAGCGGCGGAAGCGGTGCCTGCATGGCACGCGACCTCACGAACATTCCCGTCAAAATCAAGAGCGCCGCCGCCACAACCCCGACAGCCAACCGCAAGGCGGCAGAGCTTGTCGCTGGCCGGGTCGATTTATCCGTGGGAACGACTTGCAGCGCGGCGTCCTTTACTCGATCTAAGTCGGACGTCTCTAGGCTCGAAGAATTCGCGGCGCTATTCATAACCATGTTTACCTCTTGCTTCCAACTCCACTGCCAAATAACGAACGTTAATCAAGCGCAGCCGTTATAGATAAAAGGCAATCACAGCCTGACAGCGAACGCATTTGTGTCCGAATGACACGAGGCCAAAGGCCGGGTACCCGCTTGCGGGTGAGCGACGGAAGAAACTGTTGGCGCGAAAAAGCCTTGGGTTACCCGGTTTCCAGGGGCAGCGCTTCCCGATTTCCAGGGGCAGCGCTTCCCGATTGTGCCAATATCGGTCCCATCCGCCGTTCAACATCAGCCA
>JAYTEU010000247.1:0-4007 GCA_043734985.1 Chthonomonadaceae bacterium | reverse complement strand
CGCAACCGGATTCACCGCCGCCGTGGTGGGCCAGTTGGCCCTTGCGCTGCTGGCTGCCGCCGCCGCGCCGGCTATGCTGCCCGTGCTTTTCGTGATCTCCTGGATCCTGTTGGGAGGGATTTTCGGCTGCATCGTGGGCCTGTACACTCCCAACGTGCCTTGGAGCGCGGGCCTCGTCGCGGGCGCATCGAGCGCGTTTTTCGGCTCGACCTTCTTCGTGCTGCTCGCGATGGCGAACCTGGACGGGCCGGGCCGACTGCTCTGCGCCACGCTGATCGGGACCGCCATCGGAGCGCTGATCGCCCTGCCGGAGCATGAGCGGGAGCCGGAACCGGAGCCGGTCCCGGAGACGCCGCGCGCCACCTACGAGATACAGCCCCCCTTCGTAGTTCACGGCACGCGCACGCGGAAAGTCGGCGGACTTCGGCAGACCGGGCCGCCTAAACCCTGAGGGGGTGAAAGCGTGACCAGATGTTCTGTAGGGGCAATCCCTTGTGGTTGCCCCCCAGGATTGGGCAATCCCTTGTGGTTGCCCCAGGATTGGGCAATCCCTTGTGGTTGCCCCCCAGGATTGGGCAATCCCTTGTGGTTGCCCCAGGATTGGGCAGGCACAAGGCCCGCCCCTACGCATGGATCCTAACCTTAAAGGGCTGTTAATCCAGCAGGTGTTCCAGGCCAATCACCAGGCCGGTCAGGGTGCGGACTTTGCGGATGGCGAGGATTACGCCGGGCATGAAGGAGCGGCGGTCGATGGAGTCGTGGCGGATAGATAGGATCTGGCCGACGCCGCCAAAGATCACCTCCTGATGCGCCACGAAGCCCGGCAGACGAACGCTGTGGATCGGGACGTCGCCGGTGATCTCGTTGCGGGCGCCTCGCGCTCCGGGAGCTTTCTCCACCAGGCCGTCCGGCGACGGAAGGGGCGAGACCGAGGCGGCGCGGCGCGCCTCGCCGATCTTCTGAGCGGTGAGCAGGGCCGTGCCGGAGGGCGAGTCTACCTTCTTCTCGTGGTGCAGCTCGATGATCTCGACATCGGGAAGGTACTTCGCGGCCTGGGCGGCGAACTGCATCATAAGGACCGCGCCGATAGCGAAATTCGGAGCCACAAACACTCCGATCCCCTTTTCCTTCGCGGACCGGTCGATCTCGGCCAGGTTCCCCGCGGAGAGCCCCGTCGTCCCCACCACCGGCGAAACTCCGTGCGCAATGGCAATTCGCAGGTTAGCGAGCACCCCGTCGGGCAGCGTAAAATCCACCAGCACATCCGGCCGCGATCGAGCCAGCGCCGCGTCCAGGTCGCCCTCGATGGCCACGCCGGCCGCGCCGCACCCGGCCAGAGTCCCGACGTCCGCGCCTATCTCATGCCGGTCGATCGCCGCGACGAGCTGAAGCCCCTCCGCTTCCAGCGCCGCCCGCACTACCTCGCGCCCCATTCGCCCAGCGGCGCCGGAAATCGCTACCGAAATACTCATCAGTTACTCTCGCCTCTGAAGCCCGATAGTGTCAATCCCACGCCGAGAACGGAATGCGCCGGCCCCCAACCCCAACACTACTTCTTGCTCGGACCGATCGCGGTGAGCGTCAGCGCGGAGTCGTCGAGAACCTTGGATGCCACCACGGCGATCTTCTCGTGCGTGACGGCCTCGTACTCCTGGAGGATCTCGGAGATGGGCACGACGCGTCCGTAGGAGAGGAGCGAGTCGCCGTAGCGGTTCATGCGCGCGTTCATGTTCTCCAGCCCCAGGACGAGAGCGCCCCGAACCTGAGTCTTCGCCTTGGTCAGCTCGTCTTCAGAGAGGCCCTCGGCGCGCACTTTGGCAAACTCCTTGCGGGTGAGGGCGAGCACCTCTTCGTAGGTGTCCGGGCTGGTGCCGCCGTAGACGCAGAAATGCCCGCCGTCCTGGTATGACCGCCCGTACGACCCGATGGAGTAAGCGAGGCCGCGCTTTTCTCGGACCTCCTGGAACAATCGCGAGCTCATATTGCCGCCCAGCACGTTGTTCAATATGGAGAGCGCGAACCGCTCCTTCTCGTGCTTGCTGTAGGCGGCAGTTCCCAGGCAGAAGTGCGTCTGCTCGATATCCCGCCGGCCCTTTTTGTCGCTCTTCCCCGAGGCGTGCGGGGTGGACAGGAGCCGCGCTGGAGCCGTCCCGTCCAGCGCTCCGAGCGCCTGTTCCGCCAGAGCGACCAGCTCCGCATGGTCGATATTTCCGGCGCCGGATACCACAATGCGGTCCGGGCGATAGCGGGTTCCGATATGGGCGAGCAGGTCGGCGCGAGTCAGGCCGGAAACGGTCTTTTCGGAGCCGATGATCGACTTGCCGAGCGGATGTGTCTCCCAGAGAGTCTCCTCGAAGAGCTCGTGTACCATCTCCTCGGGCGCATCCTCGTACATCTTTATCTCTTCGATCACGACCCGCTTCTCCCGCTCGATCTCCTCCGGATCGTGATGCGAGTTTAGAAGCATGTCGGTGAGGATGTCCATCGCGAGGGGCGTGTGCTCGGCCAGGACGCGGGCCTGGTAGCTGGTGGACTCCTTGTCGGTAAAAGCGTTGAGGTGGCCGCCGCGCGACTCGACCTCGTCCGCGATCTGGTGCGCGGTCCGCTTAGGCGTGCCTTTGAAGAGCATGTGCTCGATAAAGTGTGAGATCCCCCGCACGCGGTCGTCCTCATCCCGCGATCCGACGCCGACGAATATGCCGACCGAAGCCGATTGAACGTAGGTAACGTTCTCCGAAACCACCCGCACGCCGTTCGGCAGCGTGGTGAGCTCGATGTTTTCTTTGGGTTGCTTGAGTGTCATAGCCTAATAATACCTTAGAAGGGCGGCGGGAGAATGAAGGAGTGCACAGTGCGCTGGAAAAGCACTCTTGCCGAATTTGAGACGCTTCAGATGGAAAGTGAGCTTTACGTCTGGTAGATAGAAATGATACCGGATTACAAAAGAGCCTAGACGCTAATACAATAAACGTATCGGCGTCTAGGCTTATTGCTTTAATTCAATTGTGCGATAACTAAACCGGTTGCTTGCTGCGTGAGCCTCGAAGTCGAATACCGCCGACAGGCGCCGCAGGTACAGCCTTGAGGCTGCCTTCTGCTTTTAGTTGGCTAATTTTCTGCCATGCTCTTTCAAATGCGGGTTCGTCACGTTCACGAACGTACCGAGCTTCGACAACCCCACTTTGTGAAGTATTTATCAGCGCAAGGCTGGAGGCACTAACCAATATAACGGTCGGTTTCTTCTTCACTTTTGCCAACTATGTCCACCCACTTTTCTTCAAGATAAACTTGAAGAGCCTGAATACAGGCAGAGTCTTCGTCAAGGTAAAAGATTGCATCGCCTTCATTACCATTATCGTACCACCAATCTGCGCCTCCCCGTTGGCTGAATAACTCCAACGTGTTGTCTGCATATTCCAATCCAGCCGTGCTAAGCTTTGCTCCCACATTGCTCAAATACATGACAAATCCCAATAAAAGCTAACCTCGATAAGCAGTTCTGAACCGTCGGGAGCAGCTATCAGTTCAATAAAATCCTCGGGCGATAGAGATCTTCCAAAAACGATGTGACATGCCTGCCGAATTTCATTTCGAAATTCTAGGAAGCCGCCTACCTTGACGGTCGGGTTCTCGAACATTTCAGCAAACAGATTATCAGCCTCGGCCAATGACAACGTCCGTTCTTAAGTATCTATGGATAATAACAGCGAATCCAATCGAGACGGTCGCATATTGCGCACTGTCGCCCCACGATGGATTGACTTATGTTTGTTCTTGACAAATCCGGGCATGGGACTATATACTTGTGGTGTTCGGGAAAAATACCGAATCACCAACCAACCCTATAAATAGCGTCGATCTAGCCGCATAGCGCAGTGGTAGCGCAGTTCCTTTACACGGAAAAGGCCGGGGGTTCGAATCCCTCTGCGGCTATGGTTTGCAGTTGGAAAAGTAAGCTGAAAAAGCCGGGAGCGTCCTTGTGGACGCTCCCGGCTTTTTGCTGCCTG
>JAYTEU010000246.1:0-5171 GCA_043734985.1 Chthonomonadaceae bacterium | reverse complement strand
GCGGATAGTACGGCTAGCCAATCGGATTTAGGCAAATAGAATTGTAGCATAACCGTCCCGGTACGCGCCGTGTTTAGAACGTTATCGCAATTGTTATGGATCGAAATTACGCTCTGTCGCGTCTAAGTAGGTATCGCGCTATCCGCACGGTAACGTCGCACGGCTTGCAGATGAAATTTTTGCAATTCTGCTTGACACAGCCATGGAACACGTCGTACAATAGTTGTTTAAAAGGTAGCCTAACCGCTCTAGAAGAATCCACGAGACCACGCCTTTGTCCGAATGTTAATCCGATGTCCGTGCGGCAGAGTTTGCCGTGTGGTCCAGGCAAAGACGCCGTTCCAAAATGCGCTCACAGTCGTGCTGCCGTGTGCGCGCTTGCACAATCCTCAGGAGAAGTAATTATGAGGCCGCAAAGAGAACGCGAATTGGACGATGAGCTATTCCTTGCCGGTGAACGAGTTCGGCCGGGAACTTACCGACAGTTAGGAGGCGTCCGGATGGTCCGATTGGACGAGGACGATTTTCTCCCCGCCAGTTTGGATGGCAGGGTCGCCTGCTACATGCGCGTACAAAACACCTGGGAGCAGATATCCCGCCACGCTGTGGTAAAAGCCTGACGATCGTTTGACAAAATTGATAAACATGAGCCGCCCTTGCCGGCGGCTCATGTTTGTTCTGTTCAGTCAATCAGCAGAACCTCGACGACTGCGCCCGCTTCCAGACCATCGGAATGTTCCGGGATAACCAGCAGCGAGTTTGCCGCAACGGCGGATTGGAGCATGCCGGATCCCTGTTTGCCGGACACTCGGGTCTCGAAAGCACCGTTTCGCCACGCCGTGACGGCCCGGACGTACTCCCGGCGGGCCGGAACATGCGGGATCGGCTCCAGCAGCGTCGCCATCACTTTGCGCCGGTGGAGATCGTCCCCGCGCCCTCCGGCCATCTGCAGCAGCGCGGGCCGGGCGAAGAGCTCAAAGGTAACCATCGCGGAGATCGGGTTCCCCGGCAGTCCGAAGAAAAGCGCGCGGCCGATCTGTCCGAAAGCCAATGGCTTGCCCGGCTTTATCGCCACCCTCCAGAGCGAGAGCACGCCGAGCTTTTCGACGGCGGGCTTCACGTAGTCGCGGTCGCCGACCGAGACGCCTCCGGCCGTCAGGATCACGTCCACCCCGGTGTTGGGGTCCGCCGCAGTGCGAAGTGCTTCCTCCGTTGCATCGGGGTCGTCCGGCAGCCTACCGATCGAGTGGACGATGGCGCCGGCGTCCCGGACCATCGCGGCGAGCGTGTAGCGGTTGCTGTCGCGTATGTGGCCGGGCGGTGGGATCGCGCCCGTGGAGATATCTACCAACTCATCGCCGGTAGAGAAGACGGCCACTCTCGGCGCGCGTCCGGTTCGTACCGTGGCGCGCCCCATGGTCGCGAGCATTGCAATCTCCGGCGGTCGAATACGCGCGCCGACTTCCAGGACGCGCGCGCCTGTTCGGAGGTCTTCACCCGCACGGCGAACGTGCTGCTCCGGAACGGCCGCCTCGTGGATCTCGACATAGTCGAAAGTTCCCTCACGGGCCAGGGCATTCCGGGTGTCCTCGATCATTACCACGGCGTTCGCGCCCGTGGGCATCGGCGCTCCTGTCATTATCCGGTAGGCGGTGCCGGCCGTCACCGCGCCTTCGGGCATCCCTCCCGCCGCGACGCCTCCGACCTCCCTGAGCATGACGGGCGATGCCGAAGACGCCCCCGCCGTATCCTCGGCGCGCACGGCGTATCCATCGACGGCCGAGTTGTCGAACGGCGGCAGGTCGATATCCGCGAACACTTCCTCGGCAAGGTAACTTCCGAGGGCCGAGAGAAGCGGCGTCTCAATCGCATTGAGGGGATGGGCGGCGGCGAGTATCTGCGTAAGCGCATCTTCCATTTTGAGCATGGCGACCTCCGGGGGAGCTCAGGCAGTAGGCAATCGGCAGTAGGCAGTCGAAATCCGGGAGGTGGTACTTTGTATTGCAGCCTGCATGGTACGGTGACGTGGTTTTGCAGTTTGCGTTTCTACAGAGATTTCGACGATCGTATGTGCAAGAATGAAGGATACCGGTTTTCGTTCGTTTGTGGAAAGCATATGTTCGGAATTTAGGGTTTATGGCATGGCTGGTTTGGCAATCGGGCTTCAGAGTATAGCAGAATCGCAAGGACGGGAGATGCCGTGATCGTGCGGAGTTTGGGTTTGTTTCGCAGAATGGGCGCTGACTCAGACGCTCCGGCAAGGGCGGGCGGGGCATCGCGTTTGCCGGAAGACACCGGTTTTTCCGAGCGCCAAAGGTTACGTCGAGGCTTCAGCGCCTCGTTTCTTAGCCGCGCCGCAGTCGCGCTTTTGTTGGCTGTCACCGGGATCGGCTTACAGGGCTGCAACGAGTCCTCGAACGATGCGAACTCCCTCGTAGGATCTCCCTCGGGCGCCAAGGAAGTCCATTTCAAGACTGTGGACAACTGGGATATCTTCGGCGATGCCTATGTGCCGGTTGGCGCCTCGAAGGGCGTGGTGATCCTGCTCCACCAGCGGAACGGCGCGGCTTCGGATTGGAAATCGCTCTGCGGTGCGCTGCGAACTGCGGGATTCACGGCGCTGGCGATCGATCAACGCGGCGCGGGCCGCTCGGTCCAGGGGCCGGGAGGTGTCGGCGGCAAAGGGGACAGCGCGCCCTGGGAGACCGGGCCGGATATCGAGGCGGCTATTAAATACCTGGCAGGAAAGGGGCCCGTGGCGCTGGTGGGAGCCTCCTACGGCGCGAACAACGTGCTTATCTACGCGGCGGCTCATCCCGAACAGATCCGGAGCGTGGTCCTGTTTTCGCCGGGCATCGATTACAACGGACTAGACGCGCTTACGGCTGCGAAGAAGTGGCGCGGTCCGCTGGAGATCTTTCACGACAAGGGCGACTCCATCGCGGGCGACGGACCGAAGACGATCGACCTGGCTACCCCTTCCACCGACCATAAGCTCGTTGTGACTGCACGCAGCCGCCACGGCACGGACCTTATCGGGGATGCGCTGAGCAACTCCGCCGTCAGTCCGGTTACTTTCCTGCTGCGCACCGTGAAGTAGCTGACTCGCGAGTGTTGAGGAGTACGGCGACAGGAATGCGAATCCAGCGCAAACTAGAACGACCATGTACGACGGAATGGTCCAGGATTATTCATGAAGCCGATTTCGATCTCGACTTTCGAGGCAGAGTGCAAGGGATTTGATCTGTACGTGAATAATCCGGGTGAATTGCTTCGCTCACCAGCAAGCGGGTACCCGGCCTACGGCCTCGTGGCCTTCGGACACAAATGCTGCTAAACGTTACGATGTAACGTTTAACTCCCCTCCGGGCCATACACTTACTTTGCCCACCATATTCCAGACCAGCCTGTCCAGGTCGCCGCTAAGGCGCGATCCGGGTTTGCGCGTGTTGGTGAGAGCGGCCCAGCACATCCCTCCCGAGGTCCGCACCATCAGAGTGATCGTGCCCGGCAGGCTCCCGTTGTGCCACCAGTTGTTCTGCCTGTTAACGATCCAGCCTTTGGCATAGCCGGGATTAGTGGTCGAGCCGGTAGTCATGACCTTTATGGTCTCGGGCTTGAGAATGTCCCGTTTGCCGGGGAAGCCGTCGACGCGCACGAGCAGCCGCACGAGGTCCGAGGGCGTGGCGATCCAGCCGCCATGGGCGTCCATGCGCGCCACCTGCATGCCGTAAGGGTTCTCGTTGCCCTGGCCATGGTAGACCACCTCCATCGGCTTGCGGTCGGCGAGCGTGTTGCCGGCGATCTCCATGGCGCGAATTCCGCAGGGAATCAGAACCTCCTTGCGAACGTACTCGGCGTATCCCGTCCCGGTGATCTTTTCAATAACGCGGCCCAGCACGCAGAACCCAAAGTTCGAATAGGCGTGCTTCGCTCCCGGCGCATCGTGAAGCGGAAGGTTGTCCAGCGTCCAGGAGATAAGCGCGGCGTGGTTCATGCGCGGGTGGGTGAACATAGGATCGGGGTCTGGGCCGGAGTTGCTCCACCCGCCTGCCGTGTGCGTGAGCAAGTGCTCGATCGTCACCGCCTCGACATGGAGACCGTAGGGCGATTTGCCGAAGTCCGTGCCCAGAACAGCGCCCTTACCGAAAACGCGGTCCGATAGGCGCAGTTTGCCTCGCTCGATAAGGCCCATGGCTGCAACCGAGGTTACAGGTTTGGAAACGCTGGCGATGCGAAACCGGTGGCCGGGCGTCAGCTTCTCGTCCTTGCCGTCCGCCGTCCCGAAGGCTTCCGCGTAGACCAGCCTGTCGTCCTTGGCGATCGCTACGGAGAGCGCGGGTACATCGTTCTTCGCCATCAGGTCCGTCGCCATCTCCTGCATCTCGCGCTTTTCGGCAGGGATGAAATCTCCGCGACGCTGCCCTGCAATAGTGGGGGTGGAGGCTGCCATGCCTGAAAAGGTGGTACCTGCTCCGGCAAGAAACGTGCGGCGTGTGGTTGCGCTCATGGGGATAGTCCGGCCTCGCTCGATGTCATAGAGTTCGTCCGTCTTCATTTCGCGAAACGTGGGCGATTTCCTGCCCGCTTGGGTTTCAAGCGTGAAGTTTGGAGCGCGGCACTGAAGTACCGGTCTAAGACTACGAAGTCCGCCTGCGCGGACTCAAGGCGCAACCGGGTGCCCTCCTGGCGATGGCGAGTTTTGTGAGCCGCGTACCCTTTGCGTGCGGGATTTCAATCCTGGGTGGGCTTTCAAGCGTGAAGTTTGGAGCGCGGCAGCCCACGTCGGGCCGGATAACGTTAAGTGGTGCCGGTCGGTCGGGGCACAAATCGAAGCACGGGGTAAAATCGGTGGGCGCATCGCGGCGCCTCCCGATTGGAATTAGTGTAACAGCTTAATATGAAGTAGTCATGTTAATATGAAGTAGTCATGAAGCCGTGAGGATTGTGCAAATCGACTGCAATTCAGATAGCGCCGAGCACGCAGGGAAGCAGACTCGCCGCGCGGAACTCTGGGCCCCATAAGGAGAACCGCCATGGCAGCACCTAAGATCGGACGAAGGGGCCTTTCCCTGTTTTGCGCGCTCGCTCTGTTTGGGCTCGCCGCGAACGTTGCGAAGGCAGCGGACCCAGACCCGGCCGACCCGTACGCGAACGAGACGACGGAGCAG
>JAYTEU010000245.1:0-5083 GCA_043734985.1 Chthonomonadaceae bacterium | reverse complement strand
TACGCTTAGGCGACTTCTGCCGCAGCTGGAAGCAATTCCGATTCCGCAATCCGTGTTGGATGGAGAGATAGCCGAGTAATGCTGTCACTGCTGTTGGACCAACACATCTCCTCGGAGATCGCCGAGCAGATACGTTCCAAGCGCCCGGAAATCCCTATATGGAGCCTCTGTGAATGGCGTGAGGGGGTCTTTATCGGAGCCGCCGATCCTCTTATTCTTCGCGCGGCATCGGACGAACGATTGACATTGGTCACCTATGACCGCAAGACCATCCCACCGGTTCTGATCGAATGGGGCATATCCGGGATTTCGCACGGCGGCGTGGTCTTCGTGGATAATCTCACCATCGCTTCCAACGACTTCGGGCGGCTCATTCGGGCCTTGATCTATTACTGGGACCAGGAACACGCGAGCGATTGGACAAACCGAATCGGGTTCTTGTCTGCGCCACCCGGATAGACCTTCTTCAACGGTTCGAGACTCCCGGTACTGTGGTTGGCAAGCTCTCTCTGTGGCAGAGGGCCGCAGTTGTCTAGCCTTGCCGTGGGGGTATACCTTGCCGCCTTTGCGGTTCAGACTTCCTCGTCTAGTCCCGCAACACCGTCGTTAATTGGGGCTCCCGCTGACTCCGCGTATATGGCTTTCTGGTGCACCTGCCGCACGATAGGCGCAAAACGGACTGAGTTGTTACCTTTGGACACCCGGGACGTCCCTATGTACAGACTGGTAAATGGTGGTGCAATCGATGTGGTTCCATAAGTTACAGGATGCTTGGCGGGCTAATCCAAAGGCGGTGGCAGGAGTGGCTGCCGCCTCATTGTGCATTGCATTGTCTGCGATCGCTTTGTCGGTTCGCAACCCTCGGCGAGAACACTTCGAGCTGCGGAAACCCGTTGCGGCCTCGGTCGATCCGGCGCCGAAATCAGTTGTCGCTAAAATCGCTCCTGCGAAACCGGCAGCATATGCAACGCCTGTTCATCGGCACGCAGCGCCGTCCGCGCATCCGAAAATCGTCAGAAAGGCCGAGGCGCCGCGCTCGCTCCAGAAAGCAGAAGCGCCGCCGGTTCCACAATCTGAGGCGGAGGACATGCCGAAACCGCCCGATGTTCAGCCCGTTCCGGAGCTGCCTCTTACTCCTGAAAACCCTGAGCTCGCAAGTTTTCACGCCACCTCGGAGCTGCTGGTACACGGGCCGCCCGACATGCCGAAAGTGGCCCTGACGTTTGATGCCGGGAGCGATGCGAAGGCCGTGCGACTCATCCTCAAGACCCTCGAAGAGCGCCATGTCCACGCCACGTTCTTCCTGACGGGGCGCTTCTGCGAGAAGTTTCCGGCAGAGTGCAGGGCGATCGCCGAAGCGGGAATGGAGCTGGGAAACCACTCCTACGATCACCCGAAATTTACCCGACTATCGGATGCGAAGATCGCCGAGGAGCTGGAGAAAGCGGAAGCCGCTATCGTGAAAGCGTGCGGGAGAGGAGCGAAACCGCTTTTCCGGTTTCCCTATGGAGACAGCAATCCGCGCACGCAGCGGATCGTTGCGGCGGCCGGCTACCAGTCGATCCACTGGACGCTGGACTCGCTCGACGCATTTCAGCGGCCCAAAACAGCCGATTTCGTGGCGGGCCGCATCGACAGCCGCGTGAAGCCCGGATTCATCACGCTCATGCACGTATCGTGCGTTACCTCTGCGGAGGCGCTGCCGCGCATCTTCGACCAGCTCGACAAGATGGGCGCCCAGGTCGTGCCCGTCAGCGAGCTGCTCCTTGCCGCCTCCGCCCACCGCACGCATGCGGCCGGGCACCTCTAGCCTCGCGGGCCGTACACACGCCTCCAGGACCCGTTGAGCCGCTTTTGGACAGCCGATAACGAACTCACCGCGCAATGGGAAGCGAGATCGTGACGGTAGTTCCCCGTCCGACCTGGCTCGCGATCAGAAGCCGTCCGTCGTTTGCCTCCACCAGGCACTTGCAGATCGCCAGGCCGAGGCCGGAGCCGCCTTCGATGCGGGCGCGCGAGGCATCGACTCGATAGAAGCGCTCGCACAGATGTGGCAGATGCTCGGCCGGGATTCCCACGCCCGAATCCGCGACCGATAGGTTCAGGCTGCCGCTGCCTGCCTTACACGAGAGCGTGATTTTGCCATCCGGCGGCGTGTACCTGAGTGCGTTCTCGACAAGGTTCGACAGGACGCGCGCCATTTCATCTCGGTTAACTGATAGCGTCGCCATCTCGTCGCAGGGCTCGCACTCTATCGCCGCACTGCCTTGCCGCCTTGCGCGCTCCGCAATGCCCCTCAGAAGTTCTGCCACGTGGACCTGTTCCCGGTTCCGTCCGGCCTGGGCTTCGTCCGCCCTTGCCAGCAGCAGAAGATCCTGTACGAGGTGGTTCATCGCGTTGGCGGCGCGATCGATCTCCTCCACCGCCTCGTGGTAGCCGGCGCGATCCGGCTTGGTGGCGAGCGTGAGACTCGAGTTCGCCTTGATCACCGTAAGCGGGGTCTTCAGCTCGTGCGATGCGTCGGCCGTGAACCGCCGCTGCTGCTCCACCAGAATCTCCATGCGCCCAAACGCCGTCTGAAGCCGCTCCAGCATACCGTTGATCGTTCCCGCAAGCTCCGCAAACTCATCGCCGCCGGTAAGTGGCAGTCGGTGCCGGAGATCGTCGGCCCCAATGCTGGCGGCGGTCTGAGCGATCTGGCGAACCGGCCGAAGCGCGCGATCCGTTAACCACGCGCCGCCCGCTGCGGCGAGAATCAGAGCCACCGGAATAAGGGTAAGCAGGGTCGCGTTCATTTCGTCGATCGAAAGGTTGATCTCCGCCAGCGGATAGATCGCCTGGATGACTCCGATCGGCTTCTCGTTCGGCCCGTGTGGAAGCCGATCTTCGTAGCGCTGGGGCGGCTGGTCGGGGCGTCCCGGCGGGCCATGCCGGGGCCATTGCGGGCGGGAAAGCAGGCGCACCGGATCGCCGTCCACGGTGATAGTCTTAAGCGCCTCATGGCCTAACAGGGACTGAACAAACGCCTCTTCGTCCCACACCTTCTTATCCTGAAAAGGAGGACGTCCGGCGCCGTCCGGATTGAACGCGCGCGGAATCCGCACGGATAGGGTTCCGTCCAACTCGCGAGGAAATTGGAGTTGCGGCGCCGGTCGACGCTCGCCGGGAAATTGGGGCTGCATGGGCCGCCGCCCACCGGGAAAATCGTCCTGACCACGAAAGCCCGGGTCGCCGTCCGGGCCGTCGTTCATCGGGGGCGGAGGCGGCTGCACGCGATCGGCATGGTCTTTCAGGTCGCGCTCCACCGAGACCATCAGCTTGGCGCGAACGGTGTAGGAGATGAGGCCGCCCATCGTCGCGAGCACGAGCGCCACCACGCCGACATTCCAGAGCAGCAGCCTGGCTCGGACGGTGTGAATTCCGATGCGGCGGCGAGCCAGTCTCATGGTTTCTCCTCACGGTCGGGCCGGCGCAGCGTATAGCCCGCCCCGCGGACCGTATGTATAAGCTTGGCCTCGCTGTCGGCGTCGATCTTCTTGCGCAGCATGCCAATATAGACGTCGACCGTATTGGAGTACGCCTCTTCGTCCATCCAGACCCGATCCTGAATCGCTTCCCGCGTCAGAACCTGGCCCTCATGCGATGCGAGCGCCTCCAGTAGCGTGTATTCGCGCGGGCTCAGCGCGATCTCCTTGCCCGCGCGCGTGACGCGGTGAAGGGCGGTATCGATCTCAAGGTCCGCTACGCGGAACGTACGCGTCTTGTGGATCTTGTCCCGCCGCAGCAGCGCCCGCACGCGCGCAAGCAGTTCGATGAACTCGAACGGCTTGGCCAGATAGTCGTCCGCGCCCATCTCGAGTCCCTTCACGCGGTCGAGCACCTGCCCTCGCGCCGTCAGCATCAGGATGGGGGTGCGGCAGCGCTGCGCGCGCAGCTCCTCGCAGACCTGCCATCCATTGAGTTTCGGCAGCATAAGGTCGAGCAGGATCAGGCTGAAATTCTCCGTCAGCGCCAGTTCCAGGCCCCTAGCGCCGTCCTCGGCCACTTCCACCTGATAGCGCGCCTGCTCCAGGCCGCGCCGAACCACCGCGGCGATCGCCGCCTCATCTTCTATCAGTAATATCTTCATCTTCTGCTCCCATTATGCTCCCACTTCAAAGCATATCAGCAAATGATCCGTTTTCATCGGATTTTCACAATCGTGAAGTAAAGTATTTCTATCAATTCGGCTCGCACAAAGGACACGCAAATGCGAATCAACGGTTGGAGTGGTGGACAGAAGCACGGCATGGTCGTCGCGCTCTCGATCGCGGCCATAGCCGCCTCAAGCATTGTATCGGCGCAGGACCAGCAGGGTAGGCCGCCTCCCGGAGGGCAGGGTTTCCCCGGCGGACCGGGCGGCCAGGGCTTCCCAGGCGGGCCGCCTCCCGGTGGGCAGGGCGGACCTGGCGGACCTGGCGGCCAGGGCAGATTCGGACCGCCTCCCGGCGGACCGGGGATGCCGGGCATGGGCGGCGGTAAGCTGTCGCTCGCAAACGCCCCGCTCCTGGGGCTGGATGCAGAGCTGAAGTTCACGGATAAGCAGAAGCAGTCCGTACGGCAGATCCAGGACGCCTTCCACAAAGAGCAGCGCATGCTGATGCCGGGCTTCCCCGGCGGTCCTGGCGGAGGCGGTTTTCGTAATGGCGGCCCCGGAGGTCCCGGTGGTGGACCAGGTGGCCCGGGCGGCGGTCCCGGTGGTCCGCAAAATGGCCGACAGGGCGGTCCCCCGAACGGCGGCCCACCAAACGGCGAGCAAGGTGGCCCTCCCAACGGCGGCCCTCCCAATGGCGGTCCTCCCAACGGTGAGCAGGGTGGTCCTCCCAACGGTGGACCCCAGAACGGATTCCAGCCTAATGGCGGCCCCCCGAACGGCGGTCCGAACGGATTCCAGCCCAATGGCGGTCCGCCGAACTTCGAGCAGATGCGGGCCAACATGGACAAGGTGCGCGGGCTCGACGAGAAGTACTCCAAGCAGATCGAGGCGCAACTGACCGACAGCCAGAAGAAGGCCGTGCCGGATGCGCTCAAGGAGCTCTCCATG